>JBGAVF010000120.1:0-8489 GCA_044228315.1 Bacteroidia bacterium
GTGACCGATGAAGCCTTGCTTACCGAAGCATCGTATGCCTTCGACCTTATTACCCAGATCCGGAACCAGCGCAGCACGCGCGGACTCTCACCAAAAGAGACACTGGCCTTATCGGTATTGAAAACCGGGGCTTCTTATATCAAAAGCTTTGAACCCGTAGTTGAAAAACTCGCCAATATATCCCCGGTAACCACTGTATCGGCCCAACCGGATGGAACGCACAACATACTTATAAAAAGCGCTTCCTATTTTCTTCATCTGCCACAAAGTGCCTCTCAGCATGATGCCGACACTATTGAAAAAGAGCTGACCTATTTGCAGGGTTTTCTGCAGTCGGTGAATGCAAAGCTGGGTAATGAAAAATTCATGGCCAATGCAAAACCCGATCTGATAGAGAAAGAGCAACAGAAAAAAGCCGATGCGGAAGCCAAGATTGCTGCCTTACTGCGCCAGAAAAGGAACTGAACCGAGTTTTAAAAAAGGATTTCCGGAAATGTGATTTCTTTCTTTACATTTGAGGTTTGTAAATGGACTTCTCCATGGAAGAAAACAAATCAATTAATGAATTTTACTCGAACCTCATTCATGAGTTACGCACTCCCTTGTCGTTGATTATCAGCCCTGCCGAGCAAATCATCCGCGAGTCGTCGGATGTTCAGGCAAAGGCGCATGCCGAGATCATTCAGCGCAATTCATCGAAGTTGCTGAAGCTGATCAACGAGATGCTCGACATCAGCAAAATGGAGAATAATAAGATGTCGCTGGTTATTAAGGAAGGAGATATTGTAGTTTTTATCAGCAATATTCTCGAAGCCTTTTCGCCGTATGTTACCTATAAAAATATTTCACTGCTTTTCTATTCCGAATTCCCGGAATTGCACATACTTTTTGATAGTGAGAAGCTGGAGAAGGTGATGAATAATATTGTTACCAACGCCACAAAATTCACCAAACCTGGCGGGAAAGTTACTGTTAAGCTTTCCTTATCGGATGCCAATCATTTACAGATTAGCATAACCGATACAGGCATCGGTATCACCAAAGAAAAACTGCCCCATATCTTCGACCGTTTTTTCCAGGGCGATACCAAACGCTATGTAGATCATGACGGCACAGGTATTGGCCTGTCGTACTGCAAGGAGCTGGTGCAACTAATGAACGGGCGTATTACTGCGGAAAGCGTGGTCGACATTGGCTCGGAGTTTACCATTGAGCTTCCGGTGACCGTGATAACAAAGGATATAAAGCAGGAACGACTTTTAAAGATCATAAACAACAAAGTACAGAAGAAGCCGAAAGAATCGCCGGTTCTGATTCCCGATGAAGATTCGAGCATGCCTTTGCTGATGATCGTTGACGATAGCGAGGACATGCGCAAGTATCTGGCCTCCTTTTTTGAAAGTTCCTATGAGATCATTCTGGCGGAAGACGGACTGGACGCGTATGAGAAAGCCATGGTCACGATCCCGGATGTGATTGTTAGCGATATTATAATGCCCCGCATGGATGGGTTTGGCCTGTGTGAGCAGCTAAAAACCGACACCCGTACAAGTCATATCCCAATAGTATTGCTCACATCCGCCGGAACTGCAGAGAACCGCATACGGGGATTTGAAACCGGGGCCGACGATTACCTGTCGAAACCCTTCAACGCCTATGAATTATCGGTACGGATAAAAAACCTGATTGATAACCGGCAACGTCTCCGTACTATTTATGCCGGAGGAAAACCCGCTTCTTCAAAGATCAAGTATTCTGAAAAAGAGCTTCATTTTTTAACCAAGCTGCAGAATTTTATTGAAACCCAGCTTTCCAACGAGAATCTGACCGTGGATGAATTGAGTGAAGAGGCTGCCATGAGTTCCTCCCAGCTTAACCGGAAGATGAAGGCTTTGCTGAATATGAGCCCCAACCAGTTCTTACGAAAATACCGCCTTACCCGGGCCAAAGAGATGCTGGAACGAAGGGAAGGCAACGTTTCCGAGATCTCCTACAAAGTAGGATTCAATAGCCCTGCTTATTTTACCAAATGCTTCAGTGAGGAGTTTGAGGTGCTGCCGAGCGACATAAAATAAAACGTTAAAATCAGAATCTTGCCTGATTTTTAGTATAACATTCATTTTTTTTAATAACACACCCCCTGGTTTTGGGATTAGATTTGCTTCCGAGATTAAGTTAAGTAATTGAATCCTTTTACGTTCCTTCCTTCTCACAAACCGTAACTAATGAAGGAAACCAGGGCCTCCCATGTTTGGGGGGCTTTTCTCTTTTACCTAACTCCTCAGCAACCGCACCCCCGCAATTTCGTCACCTTGCCGTTCCGGCTGATGCGTTGAATAACCCTGCCCTCGGCGTTATAAATATACGTTTGGGTAAGTCGACCGTTGTGGTATCGTTCTGTTTTCAGGATCTGGTGTTTTTCATTATAATAGTGCCAGGCCCCTGTTTTTTTTCCATGCCGCATTTTACCAGATACCACCGTATCGGCAGGGTGTGCTGCAAGAAACAAAGGAGTTACCCAGCATAACAGAAGCAGGAAAAAACGGGCCATGCCTTACAAAGACTTCCGGGCCACGAGATAAATATCCCAGGTATTTTCCAGGGCATCGTTCTGCAAATGAAAATCGGCGGTGGTGATGGCCAGGGTGCTGTCTACCTTTTCCTTCAGGCGATCGCGCATGAGCGTAGTGATCCAGTTGTAGGGAGCGATGAGCCAGCTGGCGGGAAGTATTTTATGAATTCCGAATACATCCCATTTCATGATACGGCGCACCCATTTGCTGTTCTCGGCATAATACGTGTTCACCTTCTCATTCCCCTGAATGCCTTTAAGTTCAAAGCCTGCCGGGCCAAATACCTTTCCGGCTTCCGTGCGCATTTCTTCAAATGTCATTTCGTGCACATGGAAAGGGTTGCGGGCAATGCTCATTTTGGCATTCGGGGTGGTGCATAAAAATACTCCACCCGGCTTCAATACACGGTATACATCCTTAATAAATCCGGCCTGATCGGCAATATGTTCGATGAACTGAAATGCGGTGACCACATCCATCGAGGCGTTGGGCAGATTGATGGGAGGTACTACACTTTGTACAAACTTCAGGTTTTTTACGGCTGCATGTTCCCGTGCATTGGCATCAATGGTTTCCTGTGAATAATCCACACCGGTAACCGAAGCGGCATACTTCGCCATATCCGAACTACCGTAGGCCGGGCCACAGCCAATATCGGCCACGTCTTTATCTTTAATAAATTGTCGGGCCCATTCATAGGCATAAAAGCAGCGTTGTACAGTTACATTATTGGCTTCCTCAAAGGAAGGTCTTTCACGGGTTCCGGCCATAAGGGTTGAGATGATAAAAATGCAAAGATATTGTTATTTATGGTTTGATAAAGTATGGCTGTGAAGGTGACCTCTTCTTTGTTGGTCCGCTACCGGGAGGGCGGGTGTATTTCAGCCGGGGTGCCGTCGTGTTCACGCAATTTCTTTTCCATGAAAAGTACATCGTGCCAGGCACCCATTTTAAATCCAATGTTCGAAAACACCCCCACATCGCTAAACCCCGCCATTTTATGGAAGGCTACACTTTTGTCATTGGGAATGGTGATCCCGGCTATGGCGTTATAGAATCCCTGACGGGTGCACATTTCGAGCAGTTCATTATAAAGAAGGGTGGCAATACCCTTGCGTTGTGCTGTTTCCTTCACATACACCGATGTTTCCACATCCCAGCGGTAGGCATCCCGTTCACGAAAAGAGGTGGCATAGGCATACCCCGACAATTCACCCTGTGTGATGGCTACCAGCCACGGGTACTTTGCAGTGACTTTTTGAATACGTTGTTGTATCTCCGCTTCGGTTGGAGCAACATATTCAAAAGTAATACAGGTGTGCATTACATAGTGTGCGTAAATGGCAGCAATAGCGCTGGCATCGGCAAGCATCACCGGACGAAGAATCGTTTCAGAAGGCATGATACCGGCAAAAGTACACGATTGGGGGAAGCAGAAAAGCGGACGGGGAAATAAATTCTAATGGATCATTTTCCACAGCATATCTTTCAATGCCTGAATGCCTAACCCGGTAGCACTGCTGATGAAAATACAGGGTACATCATCCGGAATATCTTTTTTGATCATTTCCATCAGTTCATCATCGATGAGGTCGCATTTGGTAATGGCTACCAATCGCTTTTTATCCATGAGTTCCCGGTTGTATTGTTCCAGTTCGTTAAGCAAAATGGCATATTCCTGCTTGATATTTTTTGTATCGCAGGGAATGAGAAACAAGAGGGTAGCATTGCGTTCGATATGACGCAGAAAGCGGGTTCCCAGGCCCCGGCCTTCGTGAGCTCCTTCAATAATACCCGGGATATCGGCTACCACGAATGAGTTATAGTCACGGTACTTTACGATACCCAGATTCGGCACCAGGGTAGTAAACGGATAATCGGCGATTTCCGGTTTGGCGGCTGAAATAACACTCAGCAGGGTGGATTTACCGGCATTGGGAAAGCCCACAAGCCCCACATCGGCCAGGATCTTCAGTTCCAGTATCATCCATTCTTCGGTACCCGGTTCGCCGGGTTGTGCAAAGCGGGGTGTTTGCTGGGTGGGCGATTTGAAATTGTGGTTGCCCAGTCCTCCCCTGCCTCCGGCACAAAGTATTTTCTCTTCCCCGTCCTGTGTAATTTCCAGGATCACTTCATTGGTATCGGCGTGTTTGGCCACTGTTCCCAGAGGCACTTCGAGCACATCGTTCTTACCGTCTTTCCCTTTACGCAAAGCAGCCTCCCCGTTGGCACCGTCTTCGGCGATCACATGCTTACGGTATTTCAGGTGAAGCAAGGTGGAGAGCTGAGCATTCCCTTTCAGTATGATATGTCCTCCACGTCCCCCGTCTCCCCCATCGGGTCCGCCGTACGCGGTATTCTTGTCGCGGTGAAAATGCATTGCCCCTTTACCGCCATGACCGCTGCGAAAGCATATTTTTACGTAGTCAACAAAATTCGATTCGGCCATGAGGTGAGGTGGTTAGTGGGTGGTAGATGGTGTATGGTAGATGGTAGACGGTAAAGAGTAAAAGTAAAGAGTATAGAAACAGGGTTAGGCGAGGTTGTGATACACATTCTGCACATCGTCGTCGGCCTCGATCTTCTCAACCAGTTCCAGTACTTCCTTGGCCTGGTCTTCGCTGAGGTCGGTGGTACTATTCGGGATGCGTTGTTTATCGGCACTTACTATGGTGTATCCTTTATCTTCAATGAATTTCTGCATGGCTCCGTAATCGCTGAAACTGGTATTCAGCAGCAGCTCGTCTCCGTCTACCAGCAGTTCTTCGAGGCCATGATCAATGCCTTCCAGTTCCAGTTCATCGGTATCAATACCTGTATTTTTTATACGGAATACACCCTTGTGTTCGAACAAATAATCGTTGGCGCCCATTTTACTGAGTTCACCACCGCCCCGGTTGAAGAGGGTGCGCAAATTGCTTACGGTACGGGTGGTATTGTTGGTGGCGCAATCAATAATAAGCGATATGCCGTGGGGTGCTTTTCCGTGGTACGTGATCTCCTCCAGGTCGCTCTCGTCCTTGTTGGAAGCACGTTTTATAGCTGCTTCTACCCGGTCTTTGGGCATATTCACCGCTTTGGCGGCCTGCATGGCAATACGAAGTCGCGGGTTGTTTTCGGGCAGCGGGCCATTTTGCTTTACCGCCATTGAAATTTCTTTACCGATGCGGGTAAAGGCTTTGCTCATTTTGTCAAAACGAGCAAACATAACGTGCTTGCGTTTTTCAAATATACGTCCCATGGATCTGTTTACGGTTTTTCGGCAAAAATACACAATCCTTGCAGGTATTGCATAATTAGGTTGTGTTCTTTTGGTTTGATCAAAAAGTGATGCTTGATTATGATTCCGCTGTGGACAAGAAATGCCGGTTCCGACGGGGAGGCCTGTTTGTTTAAATATGCATTTAAAATCATCCCGAAGGGATGACACATTTATAGCAATGGACATCCAAAATGAATTACGCCCCCGGAGGGGTCGCACATCGCAAGGAAATTCGCCCCGTCGGGGTCCTTGTTGGCAACATAGGTTTCGTTTGAAATATATGCATCCTGTGTGCCCATGGTTAAAACCATGGGTTATGATTTTATGGCATCATTCTATTTTGATTCCTCGGTTTCAACCGTGTGAGACCGAATATCTGCCCCTTCCATTTCATGCTTTTATCATTAAAGGTTGGAACCATCGCCCGTGAAGGGCAGGTCCCAACCTGCCCCTACATCCATTTACAAATTGCTGTTTTCCTTGTATTCCACTGCGTTCTTTGCCATCTCCTAAAAAAAGTTGACACATTTTTTGTCTACTTTTAAGTGTACTAGTTTTGGGGGAGCTTACACCTGCATCTCAAAATATTTTTCCGTATCTGAACGGATTTTTTCAACGTCTTGCATTGATCCCCTTTATGGTTTGGCTATTTTATTTTGCACTAAGTACAAGAAATATTCTTACCAACTATGACAGTAATAATCGACCAAGAAATACAACGAACCGATAACAGCATTCCTGCGTTAACTGCAGGTTCAGTGTAAATTTGAAAGTTCCGTTTTTTCTTTTAAGTTTGTAGTAGGCTTGTAGCTTCTGTTCCGCAGCCAGCAAAAGCATGCAAATCGCTAACAGCACATTTAAAAAGAAGTGATTTCAAATGTAAATTGACAGTTAAAACATGAGAAAACTAATTCTTCTTTCTGTGGTACTTGCATTTTCTGTGACTGAAATTCAGGCACAGACTGTAACCGACTATGACGGGAATATTTATAATACGGTGACTATTGGAACACAAGTATGGATGAAAGAAAACTTAAATGTAAAGCACTATCGCAATGGTGATGCAATACCTGAAGTTCAGGATTCAATACCTTGGGTAAATCAAACTTCGGGTGCATGGTGTTACAATGAAAACAACCCCGCCAATGGTAAAGTTTACGGAACACTTTACAACTGGTATGCCGCCAATGACAAACGTAACATAGCCCCCATCGGCTGGCATCTGCCTACCGATGACGAATGGAAAACCTTGGAAATATACCTGGGAATGCAGCCTTCTGTAGCTAACCTGGATCAATACAGAGGAACCAAAGAGGGCAATGCATTAAAAGAATCAGGTACTGCTACACACTGGACCCTGGATTGTTGCCCGGGGCATGCGCCAAACGCAGGAACCAATTCAAGTGGATTTACAGCACTTGGGGGTGGCTTTAGATGGTATTTTAATGCGGGTGTTCCATATCAGACATTCTCACCCCCCACAGGTAATGCCCAATTCTGGACTTCCACCGCACCGGATGACTCTACGGCATGGCTAAGGCATTTGTGCGTTTATCATGAAGACATTTATAGGGCGAAATGGAAGAAGACAAATGGTTCTTCTATCCGTTTGATTAAGGATTTTACAGCCGGAATTAATGAAGGTAATGAACATAGGGTATTTAATGTTTACCCAAATCCAGCAAAGGATATATTACATGTGGCAGCCAGCAATAATGAACCATTGGAAATTATTCTTTACGACTTTCTCTCACGACAAATTTTGCGACAACCATTTACAAGCTCCACCACAATAAACATAGGGCAACTTGCAGACGGAATTTACTTTTATGAGTTAAGGAACTCTAAAGGAGTGCTGAAAACTGGAAAGGTTGTGAAACAATGACAGCCACAAAACCAGCTGCTAACATAGGGTTCTAAGAAAAGGCGGGTGCAATGCGCAAGCAAACAGCAGTGCTTCTATATTACATTTGTACGGTACGGCAGTTTTGTGCCAATAAACTGTCACTTCTTTACCCCCAACCGTAAGTGGAGAGCTACCATCCCGATTAAAACCGAGAAGATATTCCTGTAACTTTGATTAACTTTGCCTAACTAAAATTATTTTCCATGTTATACGGACCAGTCAGCATAGACCCTGAAATAATGAGTGGAACGCCTGTTTTTGCAGGTACGAGAGTTCCGATTCAAAACCTCTTTGATTACATTGAAGGTGGCGATGATTTATCGGAGTTTTTAGATGACTTCCCATCTGTTACTCACGAAGCAGCAGTGGCTGTTTTGGAAATGGCCAAAAAATCACTTATGACAGAAAAATCTTTGCATGAAAATTTTGCTTGATGAAAGCTTGCCACGAAAACTAAAATTTGATTTTGACAAAGAGCATGAGGTTTTATCTGTTAGAGAGCAAGGGTGGCTGGGAAAGAAAAATGGTGTGCTTCTAAAATTGATGTCTGGAAATGGCTTCGAATTGTTTGTTACGGTTGATAAAAACTTACCCTATCAGCAAAACCTTGAACCTATTCCGGTGACTATTGTTGTACTTCGGGCAAAAGATAATCGCAGAGAAACGTTAAGCCTTCTGATACCAAAGATTTTTGATGTATTGCGAGATGGCAATAACAAAAAAGTTGTCGAAGTTTTCTAAACTGATA
>JBGAVF010000121.1:0-8485 GCA_044228315.1 Bacteroidia bacterium
CCTCCACAAAGGAAAGGAAATTGCCGTGGAAGGAAAACTCGTTTCACGCAGCTACATCGCTAAAACCGGCGAGAAAAAATACGTAACCGAGATTGTGGTGAATGAGATCATGATGTTGGGAGGAAAGCAAGACCGCAATTAATCACATCAGACGTTCAGTAATGGAAAAGGCAGCGTGCACTGCCGCAAAGGGAGATACATTTCATGTGTCTCCTTTTTGTTTTAAAAGGGGCAACCGGCAATAAGGAGTCTGCCGTGCATGCGGTTAAATTACATCAGCTGCCAGTGCGGTTGAAACAAAGGCATTTCCTGTGTGGGTGTGTTTTTAAGCCAGTGAAACGGGGCGATAACATGCACCGGCTTTTTTTGTAAATACTGAGCCCACCAGCCAAAACTGCTGTTGCTCAGCACGAAGTGATCACATTTTTTAAGCAACAGAAAACTCCGTACGCTATCATTTTCTTCCACATACTTCAGATCCGGTTGATGCGAAAAGATGCTTTTACAATAATGTATGTCATCACTGAAAATATAAAAACGGCATCCGGGCAATATCTTCCGCATTTCTTCTATTGCTCGCAAATAATACTCGCTGTCGCAAACCTCATGTTGCGGATTACCGATAAAATCACCGCGCCGCACATGCACCCCAACACGCAAACCATCTTCTTCATCGCCCAACGCCTGAGTCGCGATGAAAGGGATATCAATTTCCTGCAAGAGTTCTGCCTTAATTTCCCTGAAAAAAGCCGGGTTTTGCCAGTATCCACGAGATAAGGTTTTTGAAACCGGTGAAAATACCAGCGTTGCAGTCGATTCGAAGGATAGGTTGCCTGAAGCGGAAATGCTTTTATAAAAAAGGGACGGTGTGCGTTTTTTGTTTCCAGAAGAGAGGTGTCGAGGAAGGGACGCTGCCCGGTTTTCGCAGCCAGCGCTTTTGCGGTGGCATATTCAAACAACTGATTACCCAGTCCGCCCTGCAATTGAACCGCGATCATTGTTTTCGCAGATCATACTCTTTGTTCGTCTCCCCTACATTAAAAACCGTTTCGGTCAGTTGCAGCACAGTATAGATCCGGATCTTGTTGGTGCTGTTCGGATTGTTGTCAACCAGCGTAAGCCGGGTATTATTGTTTTCCAGTGTCCATGTTCCGGTGATGGTTACTTCGCCCAGCAAGGTACGGTAGAACTCGGTGAAATTCCCTTTGGCATCGAAGGTGATCTTATACCCCTGAAATGTGATATTGAAGTCGGATGTTTTGTCTTTACCGCTTTCAATATACGTGAGCACACCCCAGGCACCGGGAATAAAATCAACCGGTTGCTTCTTATGGCAGGAAGATGAAAGCAGCATGCATGCGATTACTACCATAGTGAGTGCAGGAAACCGTTGAATGATATTTTTCATGTTGACTATCCGCTATTGAATTTTTTAAAATTGATTTGGGGATGCTTCAGGTACTACCAGAAATTCACCCTTCAGTACAGGCACAACCGTGTAGATGTTTTTTTGCATGCAAAAGGCAATATCTTCCGTAATACCCAGGCTTGCAAAACGGTGTGCATGGCTCGATTTCTGAATGTACGCGTTCAGGTCATGCCCGGCTTTTTCATACAGATCCATGGCGGCAATACCGGCATCATCGGCAATTTCGAAATCGCCTTTGAGTGCCTCACAAAGGGCCCCGGCATACAATGTATCTTCCAGATTGAAGTTGTTTTTCCAGCCGCTGCATAATAGCAACACATCCCGGTTCTCTTGTTTCAGAAAATGACACACGGCATCCAGATTCAGAAAGCTGCCTATGATCACAACCGCGGCATCTTTTGAAAGGTGAATGGCATGGGTGCCGTTGGTGGTGGTTAAGGCAATGGATGCGCCGTGAATTTCATCCCTCATATAACTGAAGGGCGAATTACCCAGCTCAAATCCTTCCACCACTCTGCCATCGCGTTCTGCGGCGCAGATAAATCCAAGTTCACGAAACGACATGCTTTCAGCCGGAGAAGCCACCGGCATGATGCGGGAGGCCCCATGTGCAAAAGCCACACAAATGCTGCTGGTAGCCCTCAGAATATCAATAACCACCACCGCTTTTCCTTCCGGTGAATGAAGCGGGAACAGGGCGGGTGTTAGAATGGTTTGAATCCGGGGCACGGTGTAAAAATAATGAAAATGCCTATAAAAATAGTTTATGCCCCGGACGGGCATGGAAGAAAAACAACAAATATGCAACCCCCATGCAACGTTTCACCGATTTATACCGATTTTTGTGTGTATCGATATACCTATCATGCACGAATCGGAGGCAGATCTAATAGAAGGGTGTAAGCAGAACAACCGCAAGAGCCAGGAGAGGCTGTATAAAAAATATGCAGGCACTATGCTGGGTATTTGTATGCGCTATGTGAAAAGCCGCCCGGAAGCAGAAGATGTGATGATGGAAGGATTCATGAAAATTTTTAAGGCCATGCCCGATTTTGTGGCCACCGGATCCTTTGAAGGGTGGATGAAACGCATCATGATCTATACGGCCATTGAACGTTTCCGCAAATTGCGCCGCATGCCTTTCGATGATCAGCAGGAAGTGGCCGATGCCGGAGTGGATGAATCGGTGGTGGCCTCCATGAGTGCCAAGGAGATACTGAACCTGCTGCATGAAATGCCGGAAGGGTACCGGGTGGTGTTCAATATGTTTGCCATTGAAGGCTATTCACACCGCGAGATTGCTGAAACCCTGGGTATCAGTGAAGGTACCAGCAAATCCCAGTACAACCGCAGCAAGACCTATTTGAAAAAGTTGATAGAAAAGATTTATGTAATCCATAGCAAGCATTAAAAATGAGTTCGTTAAAAGATAAATTTCAGAATTTCAGGGAGGAGCCTTCAGTGGATACCTGGCAAACCCTGCTGAAACGACTGAATGCAGAGATGCCTCAGCGCAAAACCCGGGGTGTGTTCTGGTTTCTGCCAATTGCCATTGTGCTTACGGGGGTAGCCCTGTGGCAATGGATGGGCACAGATACCTCTTCCCAATCACCGGCTGCATCCAAAAGTGAGCAACCGGCACCACAAAACAACGCTCCTGATGCAGTCACCTCCGTGGAATCATCGGTGGGTGTGTCGGGTACCACCAACCCTGCAGGCATTAATCCGTCAGCTTTTGCTTCAACCGCTTCTTCCACCACTGCTTACACCAATGGTTCCGCATATTATCCGATGCGTTTTTCTACAGTGATCACAGATTCATCATCCCTTAGTAATACAGGAACACCAACCGGTGCAGGAACAGCACACAATGCCGATACATCCGGCCGGCAACCCACCACGCCTGCTGTTGCAGAAGACGGAAGGAAGGGAACAGAGCCGGATTCTGCGATGGATAAAAAGAAGGACGATCCGGCTGCATTCGCAGCCATCGATACATCCGGTATCAGTAGCATTCCCGTTCCCGATTCATCGGTGGCGGCGAATCCCGATCTGCGGTCAAAAACCACCCGGGGAAGTTTTGTCCTGGAGTTGTATTATGGGGGAGGGTTGAGCAATATGCTGACTCGTACTCCGCAAAAGGAAGGCATGAATCCAAAACGGGTGGCCGATGGGCTTGCCCTTCGCAAAGGCACAGAAAAAGCAGGCTTCAGTTTCAGCACCGGTGTGAACCTGAAGTACCGGATAACACCGGCCTGGCAAATTCAAACCGGATATCACTTTACCCAGCTGAAACAGAACGTATACTATAACAGCGACACAGCAAAATGTAACTGCGGTACTTCCATTGCGCTTACCCAGGCTTCCGGAAAGATCAGTACCGATCAGTACGGAAACAACAATGACACGATCTCAATCGGCAATTCCCATTCGTACACCAATATATATTCGATGCGTGAAATACCGGTGATCGTTTCGTATTCCTTCCCTTCGGCCGTCAATCAAAACATTCGTTATACGGCAGGGCTCGGCTTCAGCTATATGTATTTTTCAGGCGTGGATAGCCGTATGCCCGATGCCGACAATACCGGCTTTGTGTTTACGAAAAATCTGAATCAGTTCCCGTTTTACCGAAGTACAACATCATTGCTCCTGAATGGTGCTCTTACCTATTCCACCCATCATAATATTGATTATATGATCGCGCCACAATTCAAAGTGGCACTTACCGATATTTCCAATGTGCCGTACTGGTTACGTCAGTATCCATGGCAGTTCACTCTTGGGGTGGGTGTTGGTAAACGGTTCTAAGTACCGTTAAGCAGGATTGGCGATGGGCATATATGTGCCTTCAGGCCTTACTTCCATGCGTCCGCTGATATCGCTCAGGGTGCTGAAACGCTGCACTATATAGGGAATGGTGTCGAGTCCGGAGATAAACTTCAGCACATAATTGTAAATGCCAATGAGATCGCCGGCCAGCAGCACTTCGCCTTTCACATGCGTGGTAAGCAGCAATGATCCGGTGATAACAACCAGTACCAGCAACTCCATCAGCCCGAAGTTCCAGGCTTCCTGATCAGAAATCTTCACCTGCCAGCGGCGCAGCGATTTATAATGTGCCTTCATGCTTTCCGGATCTCCTTCATTGATGATATCTACCTGTTTCTCCAGCTCATCATTTTTCTCTTTGGTAAGACGGCTCATCTTTTTTCCATAAATGTAACTGATGGCCATCACGGGAAGCAACACGGCAAGGCACAATACGATCACGGTGCGGTTGTAAAAGAAAAGCAATACAATGGAACCCAGCAAATTGAAAAGGGCCTCGATGATATACACCAGATCGTATTCCAGAAAATCGACAAATTCACGGGCCAGGGTGGAATGGGCACTTAGTTTTGAAACGGAGGCAGCAACCGAACGGTTACTGAGCAAACGGGTCACCAACGATGTGTAAATGGCAGTGTACGTGCGGGTATCATACATGTGGCGCACGGTGCCTATTAGAAGCCAGGCCAGATGCTGGGCCGATAATATGATCAGCCCCTGATAACTGCCGGCAATAAGGTCATTCACGGCATTTCCCAGAAAAAAGGGCCTGAGCAGGGTGCCCAGCATTTCCAGTGAGAACAGCGTGTAGGTGATCAGGAGGCGGTACTTGTGGGCAAAAAAAATGTTTCGAATGGCTTCGGTGCGTGTCATATCTCCTCGGTGTTTTATTAGGTCTTCTCAAAAAAACTGTTTCCGATTGACACCCGAAGCTGCGAATGGTTTATCCGGTCTTTTGTTTTTTCAGGGATTTTTTTTCCCGCGACGTCACCGACAAGGCTTTTCGGCCTTCAATGTAACCACGGCAATTCGCTGACTTGCAACTGCATAGAAACGGTTCCATGGTTTCATCCAGAAAGGTGGCATAGTCGAGGGTGAGTTCTTCACCGGCTGTTATTCTTTGTGAAGCCACCACGTTCAACCCGTCGTACCGGGTATTGGGCGAACAGGAATGATTCTGGGGTGCCCACTCGGCAGGGTTTTCATCCCACAAGGCATACACCTCCTCACTCAACGGATAGGCATACTGCCGGAACGTGCGCTGTTCGCTTGAATCCCAATGCGATGCAACCCATCGTTTTGTGACTATTCGTAAGGCACGTTCTTCCCCTTTAAATACAATGTCTCCCTCATTCAGGTCGTGACGGGCATATATCCCATACCCGCTGCTGGCATTGCCTTTCAGCATATAGGGCTTTTGTTTCCGCCGGTGCCGTTCGATCCCTTCTTCTATCATACGCAGCAGGAATCCTTTTTTCCCTTCTTTGTCATGATTCAGGATAAAGTCGGCCGACCCCTCGTAGATCCCTTCATAAAACACAGAACTGGTGAAATTTATTTCAAGAAAGAACAATTCATTTTTTTCGTTGAGGCGGAAGTCGAGACGTGCATAGCCCACGCCATTAAACCCGTTAAAAATCGCTTCGGTAGCCTGAGACAGGCGCTCTGAAAGCAACGGATCGGTGCAGGGAATATTGGCATCGGGATGTAACGCGGATGTTTTTAATGCATAGGTTTTGAAAGATGTGCCCTGAGGGAAACGGTATTCAACCGGTGCATACACATGGCATTTTTTATTGCCGTTCGGATTCGCTGCTACCAGTACAGTGAATTCCCGTCCGTCAATGTATTCTTCAATCAGCAACTCATCGAATTCCGTAAAAATCCGGTTTGCCTGCACCTCAAGTTCTTCGCGGGTGTGAATGAGAGAATGTTCATCAATGCCCAGGCTGTCGCCGGCTTTGGAAGGTTTGATAAAAAGAGGAAATTTCAATTGTGATACCGCAGGGCCCATATCATCTTCCGGCTTCAGTGTTACATACGCCGGTGTTTTTACACCGCACGTATACGCCAGGTACTTCATCAGCTCTTTGGGCGGATCGTACAGGTTTGACCCCGGACCCGTAAACGGAAGATTCAGCAGCTCCAGGGTATGGATCACATCAATGGACGGGATGTCCCACTCCAGGTATCCCTCACAAAGGTTTACAAAAATATCATATCCTTTATGGCTCAGTTCACGCAGCTGACGATAAGTATGCAGCTTGTTGATGAATACATGATCAACGGTATGACCGGGCAACAGGGCCGATAAATTCCTTGGCGGATCGTAATGCTGATAATCTACTGCTGAGGTTGAATAATCGGGTTGAAGCACACACACTTTCATAACGGGATGGGTAAGAAGATCAGAGTACGGGCGATTTTATTTTTATGGATGCGGCATGCACTGCACGCTTCAGAGGCAAACGGGTATTGTGTATGGCCTCGCGTATAATTTCACGGATGATATGGCTGAAGGGCAATGCCGAATAACGGAGAATAGCGCCGATGGAAGTGTAGTTCTCGTCTTCCGAAAGTCCGCATTGGGCATTCACTTCCAGCACATACAGTTTCCCGGTGCGGCTGTCGCGACGCAGGTCCACGCGTCCGTAGCCGGTGCCGCCGCAAGCAACATACGCGTTCCAGCTGGTATGTTTTATATCTTCCATTAGTGACGCGTCGGGCAGTTCGTACTCCCACAGATTTTCTTTTTCATCCAGGGGTACCTCATCGGCATACATACCCCATAGGCGTTCGAACGAAAGAAATTTTTCATTCTCCGGAAGACGTGCATTGAAAAGACGTTCAACGGGTGTGTAAAGCGTGGCTTCCCGCGGGTGCAAATAATGTCCGGTAATGAATGTTGTATATTCATTGCCGGCAATGAATTTTTCAGCGATGATCCCTCCTGATGAAAGTTCCCATCCATGGTATCCTGAACGCAAACGCTGCAATTGTTCCAGCAGCTCTTTTTCATTGGAAACCACCGAGTGTGTGGTAACGCCCATGCTTCCTGCCGAAACGGCGGGTTTGATGATGAGCGGTGCCTGCAGGCGAGTAAAAATCCCGTTCACCGTGGATCCGTCTTCAGCAATTATTTCCCAGGGCGGGGTTGAGACGCCGTGTTTTTCAAAGAGTTTTTTTAAGGTGATTTTCGACGTGGTGGCTTCATAAAAAAACGCGTTGGCTCCGGTGAAACACAGGTTGTTTTCTTCCAGATAATTTACTACCGATAGTCCCGGCACCTCATGAATGTCGTCGCCGTCGCACAGGTTGAAGAATACAGGATTCCGCGGGCCGGAGCGCATCACACAGGCATCGATCACTTCCCGGTAGTTGCTGCAGGTAACCCATTCCCATTGCCATGCCTGATGCAGTTCGGCAAAAGCACGGCTCAACTCTTCCTGGCTCTGGGTGTAATCGTAATAGAATTCCAGGTTGCTGTCTGTTGATTGGATCTGTGGTGCCAGCACCCATACCATTACAGGGGTTTCGTTGGATGGAGGAAGCGGGTTTTTCGTGTCCGGCATAGAGGGGATTAAAAGTGGTTACCTGTTACGGAGTTTTGAAAGTATGTAATCGGAAAGGCGGTAATGGGAAAGTACCGATTGGGGTATATGCATGGCTCCCTGAATAGTGCCAAGGCAAGCCGCGTTTCCGCACCGGCAGGCAAACGGTTGCTTCATGCTCCATTCGGTGGAAGGGTAGAAGAAAACCATTTCTGTGCCGGCTGAAATATCTTCAAGGGCAACCACCTGCATGCGGGTGGTGTCGAAAAAAACATTGGGTGCACAGCTGTGGTTGCAGTACTGAAGATGTTCGGGCCATAGCATGATGTGCTGTTCATCGCCCGTTTGTACGGTGAGATACGAAGGCTCAACGGATGTTGATTTTGCCGAAAAAGATGAAATGATGTCACCGGTGTGAAATGCCTGTATGGCATATAACGCCTGCTCGCCGTTCTCAGGGTTCTCGCGCACTTCCATGCGATCGTTGCGAAAGGTTACCCGGTACGGATGTATTGTTTCTGTTGTGTGATTCATTTCAGTAAGAATCAAAAATAGTTGAAAAGTTTAATCAGCTTTCATACAAACCCACATTATTACACACATACTTTCCCACAGGTATGAAAAGCGTTATGGTATTAATTTAATTTTAATACCGAAGCATGCGAAGTCACTA
>JBGAVF010000122.1:0-8451 GCA_044228315.1 Bacteroidia bacterium
TAGACCCTATTATCGGTCCTAACCCAACAGATATTTGTCTTTTATACAAGCCAATGTTTGAATAAAAGCTCCAGCCATAAGAGTAAGAGCCAGCAAATAAACCCGCATTAATTCGGATGTCGAATTTTTGGGTTTTGATCGAATCATTCTGACTCTTGCTTGCATTGAAAATGAGAAGGAAAGCCAGAAAGATAAAATACGTAATGTGTTTGCGGTCAATCATAATATAATCTGGAAGTAGCAAACATGTACCATGAGCTTAGAACAGGTTCTGGATTAATACAAATTGCAACTTTCCCCCTTCCACAAAGTCGGCCACTTCATCGCGCAGCGACTTCGGAAGTGCATCGATTTCCATCTTCAGAGTGGTGTTGCTCATGAAGTAAATGTAGTAAAATACTGTATTACGACAAAATCATTTGCTTATGATAGGGTCACTGAATTGCCCTAAAACTGCAGATAGATCGGCATCACGGCTTCGGCCTGTTTCGACTGCACCACCAGCCATACCATCAGCACCAGCAGGGCGATCTTCACCACCACCGGCGTGTATGAAAGCACCTGTATGATCTTCTCTTCCCAGGCCTTCGGCACAAAATGCAACAAATACCCGAGTGCTATAATTAAAATCACCGGACGATACGCAGCATACAAGGCTCCCCAGGCCGACCCGTTGAAGTTGCCCGTGATCTGCTGCAATATCACACCCGAATCGTGAAACGACTTGGCCTTGAAAAAGATCCAGCAGAAACATACGAAGTGAAAGGTGAACACGACCCCGGAAATTTTTAAAACCCATCCCATCCATGCCGAAGGTTTCAGTTTCTCCATCAATGCCATGCGCCCTTTGTCGAGGGCCAGGGCCACACCGTGCATGCCTCCCCATACCACAAAGTTGAGCGAGGCCCCGTGCCATAAGCCGCCCAGCAGCATGGTGATGAACAGGTTGATGTACTGACGCACCGTTCCCTTGCGGTTGCCTCCCAGTGAGATATACAGGTAGTCGCGCAGCCACGACGACAACGACATGTGCCAGCGCCTCCAGAACTCGGTGATGCTCGACGACTGGTACGGAGAGTCGAAGTTGAGATTGATGTTAAAGCCCATCCACCGTCCCATGCCGATGGCCATATCGGAGTAGCCCGAGAAGTCGCAGTAGATCACCATGGCATACCCGTATACCCCCAGCAGACATTCAATGCCCGAATGACGCGAAGGGTCGTCGAAAATATACTGCACGAAGTTCACATAGATGTAATCGGAGATGATCACCTTCTTGAACAATCCTCCCAGGATGAGATACAGTCCCCGGGAAATATCTTCCGAAGTGACATGCAACGGCTTGCGAATTTGCGGAATGAAATCGGAGGCCCGCACAATGGGGCCCATCACCAGTTTGGGGAAGAAGCTGAGGAAAAAGCAGTAGTCGAGAAATCCCTGTACGGGCTTGAATTTTCCGCGGTACACATCAATGGTGTAGCTAAGGTTCTCAAAGGTGTAGAAGGAGATGCCAATGGGCAGAAAAAGTTTTAAAGGATGCAGCTGTGCTTTACCAATATCGTTGATGATCTCGATGAAGAAATTGGTGTATTTGAAATACGCCAGCAGGCCCAGGTTTATCACGATGCTGAATACCAGCAGGGCCTTTTTCCACCGGGGTTGCGTGGCCCGGTAAATAGCGTTGGAGAGGTTGTAGTCCACCACCGCCGAAAGGATGATGAGCAGAAAATAAAAACCGCAGGCTTTGTAAAAGAAGTACAACGAGAACAACGTAAAGTACACCACCCGCACCACTGGGTGACGGTGAATAAACGTATACCCCAACAGAAACACGGTGAAGAACAACAGGAAGAATCCGCTGTTGAACAGGAGCGGATCATGGCTGTTGTACAACAGCTGATGCAATAGTTTCTCTATATCAATGGGCAACATCGTTTACTTCGTATTTCGTTCGGTGTATTTTTCGTATCCCTGAATTATAGCATTGTACAACAGGTTACCCTGAAGCTGATACCCCCGCACGGTGAAGTGAATGAGGTCGCGCTGGGCCAGGCCGTTGCGGTACCAGTACATCATGGACCCGTACCCGCCCATCACCGCATTCAGATCCCAGAAGGCATAGTGCTGCTCTTCGCAAAAGCGTATGATGGTGTTCTTCGATTTCTGGGTATTCGCATTTTTAAGGAATCCTTTGCGGGCCCGTCGGTACGAATCGGATGGGGTGGTGAATAAAAATACGGCCCCGGGATTCTGCTGTTTCAGTGAATCCACCATCTGCCGTATGTTCTCATACATATCGTCGGTGTTGATAGTGCCGCCCAGCGCCTCGTTCGTACCCAAGGAAAGGATGATGAGGTTCGGCGCCAGATATTTCGACTGCTCAAAGAAATACCGGGCCGCGTTGTAATGCCGGAACTCAGCCCCGTTCACCCCCGCCATATTGTAAAGCACCCCGGGCGAATCGTTCTCCATCAATACCCCGTAAATACGGTTTGTTTTCTCGGCGCTGTCGTTGCCCATCATAGTGAACGTTACCGCATTTGCGGGCTTGTTCAGCTGCCAGTGCGATACATTGTCGATGCCGGTGTACACCCGTTGAAACAAGGCATCTCCGTTGCCGTCGGTCGCATCCACGTCGTTGCAGTCGGGCCCGGTTTGATGAAAGAGGGTGAGTTCGGTGAAGCCGTAATTGAGGGCCGGGGTGTTGTTCACCGATATCTGCACCGTAGCATGGGATTGTGTGTTCTCGATGCTGATACCGCTGATGCCGATGGGCATGGGGTTGTTGATAAACACGTTACGCTTTACGTTCCACACCGCATTGCTGGAGGAGAGGAGCCCGTCGGGTCCGTTGGTTTTGGCCACCCGGTACGGAAACACGAGCCCGCGTCCGGCATTACCGAAATTCTCCTGCAGGTTCTGTCGCACCGTACCTGAGAAGTTATCGGCCTGTATGTGCGAATCGCCGATATGCAGCACCCGCACCACACCTTTGTGTTGCTGCTGCAATACAAAAAGTTTTTGATAAAAGGAATCGAGTACACCCGAATCGTTGTGCAGGGTATTGTCTTTATAATGGATGAAGGAATATCTCCCCACCGGCATCTGTGCTTTCAGTGAAAGCATAGTACCCAACAACATCAGCAATAGTATTTTCTTTCTTCGCATTATAAATTTTCCCGCTTCAGGTAGGCCTGGTATTTCTCCATTAATTTTGTGTAGAACATGCCACCCACTTTCTTCGCCCCGGCGGCGTTGAGGTGGGTGTAGTCGAGGTTGGCAAAGGCCGTATCGCCTTTCACCCATTGTATCATAGAACCCGATCCGCCCATGGCATTGTAAAGGCTCCAGTAGGCGCATTTGTTTTCAATAGCCATATTGCGTTGTATGGTAAGCATAGGGGCAATGGCCGGGTCCTCAATGTATTCGCCTTTTTCGCGCACGGCCTTGTCGCCGATACCGATGAGGAGTAAACTCGTATTTGGGAAACAACTCTTCAGGTATTTTATGCTCGAATTCATCCCCCGGGCATACCAGTCGTAGTTGGTGCTTTTGGGCGAGATGGCGTTGATGCCGTATTCGAGAATGATGAGGTCGTATCCCAACAGTGCATTGGTTTGGGTGTACATGGAAGTAGTGACCTTGCTTAGTGGCAAACCGGAGTTGCCGCGGAATGAGAAATTATCGACGACCACCCCGTTGTCGTTCTCGAGGCTAAAGCCATAAATGTCGACCGATGAGGCGCACTGAAACGTAGCATTCACGTTCTGTACATTCTCGCCGCTGATGCGCACTTCGTTGATGATGCCGGGGTTGTTCAACGGATAGGTGGTATTGTTGATGGTAACGAAGTTGTTGCCCTTACTATTGCCATACAGCAGCTTCACGGTGTTGAAGCCGTTGAGGTGGGGGAGAGGCACGCTATGGTAATGCACCGTTGGGGCACCGGCCACCACCGTGGTGTCGCTGTCGGCTGGGGCCCAGGGCAGAAAGGTATATCCCGACATGCCCAGGCTGTGTCCTTCGGGAATGGGATCGAGGAGGGTGAGGGTGGTCCATCCGCTGAAGCGGTGTATCACCGACTGCCGGAACCCGGCTACGATGGAAGTTACCGGCACGAAGCCCACCCCGTTGCCCCCAAAGGCATCCTGCATGAGGCTGCGGAAATCCTGGGTGATGAGGTCGCCTTCAATAAACGAATCACCGAACCAGGCAATGCGGGTCACTTTTTTACCGTTGTGTGTTTGTGCAAGCGATTGAAAGAAAGGGATGAGTGCCGAGTCGTTCTGGTAGTCGATAATGGCGGTAGGGTCCTGGGTGAAGAGGGTATCTTTTTTCAGCAGCGAATCATTTACCGCGAGGGATGAATCCATCACCGCCGTATCTTTTTCGATGTCGGAGAAAAGTGCGATGCGTTTGGTGTCGCCGAAAGGGCTGTTGAAAGAAGGCAGAAACGACAAACCAAAAAGTGCCAGAAGGCTTCCCAGCACAATAAGGGCGGGTTGGTAAATTTTATTGTCGGATGCCGGTTGCATGAAAGCCCGCGAAAATACACAAATCGCCCTTCATGTGGCAGGCATTATTTTCGCCATAGCAGGCTCCCGTCTCCGTAACTTAAAAAGCGGAACTGATGTGATAAGGCGTAGTCGTAGATTCGGTGCCGGTCTTCTCCCACCACGGCACCCACCAGTAGCAGCAAGGTGCTCTTGGGCTGATGAAAATTGGTGATGAGGGCCTGCGCCGCTTTCAGTATATATCCCGGTGCTATGATGATCTGCGTTTTAAAGATCACCTGCGAACGATGTTTTGTCTCACACCAGTGCATGAAGTATTGCAGTGCTTCGGTATAGGTTTGTTCGCCCGGCAAGGCATACGGTTCCCACTGACCAACACTCAGTTCTTCTTCCTTTACATCGGGTTGAAGTTGCAGCTTCTGGCTGAGCCAGTACAAACTCTCGAGCGTGCGCAGGCTGGTAGTACCTACGCTGATGATGGGGCCTTTCACCTGCGCCAGTTGTTGCATCGTATGCACCGATACTTCGGCCCATTCGGCATGCATCTCATGTTCTTTCAGGGTAGAAGCGGTGACCGGTTTAAAGGTGCCGGCTCCTACATGCAACGTGAGATACGCACTTTGTATATGGTGTTGTTCCAGCGAGGCCAGCACCTGCGGGGTGAAGTGCAAGCCGGCTGTGGGTGCGGCCACCGATCCCTGCACTTCTGCATACACGGTCTGGTACCGTTCGGTATCGGCACTTGTATCCTGCCGTTTTATATACGGCGGCAAGGGCACATGCCCGGCTTTCTCCAGTACCTCTGAAAACGAAAGCGAGGAAGGGGTCCAGGAGAAACGGATCTGAAAGGCTTGTCCGGCCGGAGCCACCCGTGTGGCTTTCAGCGTGAAGCCGTCGGGCAATTGCAATGCGATCGAATCCTCTTTCCATTTCCGGTTGTTGCCCACGAAGCAGAGCCAGGTAGTTTCTCCGGTTTTCTGCATGGCAAGGGCCATCTCCTTTTCGGTGAGGGGTTCCAGACAAAACAACTCAATGGTATGTGCTCCGTGCGGAAACAGGAACCGTGCATGGATCACGCGGGTGTTGTTGAACACCAGCAGGGATTGTTCAGGAACATGGTTCGCGAGGTTGCGGTAAATATCTTCACTGATGTTTCCGTCTTTATAGATGAGCAGCTTCGAGGCATCGCGTTCGGGCAGGGGCTCGAAGGCAATACGATCTTCGGGAAGCACATAGTCGTAATCTTCTATGTTGATCTCGGAAGGGTGTTTCGCAAACTTCTCGGTCATATTTTTACAGAGGCCCGTCTCAGGCGGTCGTTGATGGCCCTTCCCAGTCCGGCATCGGGCATATGTTCGGCGAGGATCACATCGGCGTGCCCTCCGTCGAGTTCCCGCATGGCGGCAAACAAATGCATGGCGGCTTCTTCCATATTTCCCGAAGGGGAGAGACGAATGCATTCCGAATTCGGAAGTGTGTATTGTTTTTGCAGGGATATGATGCCGATGAGTGTATCGGGAAATTGTTGGGCCAGTGTTTCCACATCGCCCACATACAAAGGCGTTCGTGGGGCATAATGCGACTCCAGCATACCCGGACTCACCGGATGGGGCGTGTTGCTTTGTTGCACGGCCACAGGTTTTCCCAGGGCGGCTTCGAGTTGTTCGGTAGCGATACCTCCTTCCCTGTAAACCACACATTGTCCGTTCTCAAAACCTACGATGGTGGATTCAATGCCTACGCGGCATGGGCCCCCGTCGAGGATATATGGGATGCGGCCTTGCAGTTGATCGAACACATGTTGCGCAGAAGTAGGACTTATATATCCAAACGGGTTGGCGCTGGGAGCGGCCAGGGGGAAGTCGAGCAGGTGCAGGAGCTGCAGGGTGAGGGGATGGGCCGGCATGCGCAGGCCTACGGTATCGAGACCGGAGGTGACGAGGTCGGGGATATGATGTTTCTTTTTTACCACGAGGGTGAGGGGACCGGGCCAGAAGGTGTTGGCCAGGAGGCGGGCCTCATCGGGGATGTCGGCCCCGTATTCGTCCATGGCCTCAATGCTTTTGATGTGCACAATGAGGGGATCGAAGGTGGGGCGGTTCTTTACCGAGAAGATTTTCACCACCGCTTCGGCGTCGAGGGCGTTGGCGGCCAGTCCGTACACCGTTTCGGTGGGGATGCCGGCGGTTTCGCCTTTGTGGAGCCATACGGCCGCTTCCTCAATTGAGGTACCGGTGTGGGTGGTGAATGTCATGCCGGTGCAAAGGTAAGAAGATGGGGGATAGTAAATGGTAGATAGTACCCCGAAGCAATCGGGGGGTAGATGGTAAATAGTAAATGGTAGATTGTAAATAGAAGGTTCGGGGCGGGTTGGGACCCGCCTATAACGGATCATTGAGGGCTTAGTGACGTGAAATGTAAAGAGTAAAAAGTGAAAGGTAATGCCTCAAAAAATGTGGAATAAAACTATATGTAACACCGAGCAGAGCCCAAACAACGTAATTTCATGCTGAGTCCGTCTTAGGCGGAAAGCATGGCCTGCTGCTCCTTTCATACGAAAATCATCATGCAATTTCTTTGGCTGTGAAAAACAGCATGACCGTTTTGTCCTTTGCGCTCTCTGCGCTCTCTGCGAGAGATTCACTATAGCCTGTTAATTGCATTCAATAATCTTTCTTTCAAAATTCTTTTCGAGGCCTTCGGGAATCCATTCGTGCATTCGTGGCTAACATCCATACTAAATGTCGCCACGAATTCACGAATGATGGTCTTTTATGCACGCTGTGAATTCAGTCCCGTAGGGACGGCATATCGGTAGCAAATCATAAAATAAATGTCACGAACCCCGTTAGGGGTGGTATATTGGTTCTTCCATGGTTTAAACCATGGGCTATGCTGCCGATGGCTTGCGTGTTCTTTGCATCAGCAGCCCCATGGCGATGCTGATGACCGGTATAGAGAAATAACTGATGCCCACTTCCATGAAATAGGTTGGGAAGGTGGACTTCATCATTGGCATGAGAAAGGCCGCATCAAGGCTGAGGTTGATGACCATCCACGAGAGGCCTACGATGACGCCGTTTTGAACGTGATCCTTTTCCACATAGCGGAAGTAACGCAGCAGCAAAATGCAGCCGGAGAGTGTGCCCACCACCGAGATGATGGATTTGAAGGTGGCGTAAGGCACGAGCATTTCCCCTCCCGGTTTAAAGAAGAGGAAAGAAGCAACGAACGGGATGATCCAGGAGATGACGCCCAGCAGGATGTTTTGAGTAAGAAGTTTAGTGGCCATGGTACAGATCTTTTGTGTGGGCCCAAAGAAATAAGGCCGCACCGGTTACAGAATGTGTTTGCACCGTTGGGTTCCGCCGGAAGCGATGATCCCCCTCTTAAAAATCACAGCAGAAACCATCGCTTTTTCTGAAGGAACGAAAGGCTATACAAAGATAAGCAGGCTGGTTGGGAAATGGAATGAGGGGAATAGGGTTGAAAGAGAAATTTCTATTCCCCCGCCTGATTAAAACCCTTTTAATTCCAGCACGGTCTCCGAAGCTTTCGTTGTAAATCCAATACTTGGCCGTGGCTCCTGTTGAAGCTGCTCTTCGGCACAGAAGGTAAGTATCTCTTCCAGTGTTGGAAATGTTCCGTTCAGGATCTCCGACATCTCGCATTTTCTCACCACGTTCTCAATTTGTGCTCCCGACAACTCATACCGCCGGGCCAGTATTTTACACGTTTCCTCTGTGGCGGCACTCAGTTTTGAACGCCAGATCTCATAACGCACCGTTTCATCGGGCGCATTAAAACGTACCTTGAAAAGAAACCGGCGCTCAAAGGCCGGGTCGAGGTGTGCAGCCAGATTGGTGGTGGCGAAAAGTATGCCTTTGAAATTCTCCAACTCTTCCAGCAGGATGTTTTGCAGGGTGTTATCCGTCTG
>JBGAVF010000123.1:0-3547 GCA_044228315.1 Bacteroidia bacterium
TATTGCCTATGATTATAACTTCACCGAGCTCACCGATTTCCGTAACGGATATTCTTTTTTTACCAAACGCAACGGTGTAAGCGGTTATCTCGATTCTAACGGTAACATCATCTGGAAAAATAAATAACCGCAAATGAAACACCGATATCTGATACCGCTTGTACTGTTGTATAGCATCACGTCGTGCCGGTATTTCTCCGGCAAACCGGATTACAGCCACCTTCCGGCCGATACAGCCCGGTACCTGATGTGGTGTGATGCATTGAAAGAAGACAGTAATCAGGCCCCTTTACTTTTTAACAGGGCGCAATATTTGCTGGGTAAAGGGTATTACCTGAAAGCACTGGCCGATGCCAATCGTGCCACCATACTTGATTCATCGAATGCGCAGTACTTTAATCTGGTTGGCACTATTTGTTACACCCTGAACAAAACAAAATTTGCAGCTACTGCCTATGAAAGAAGCATTGAACTGGATAAAGAATATTATGAAAGTTACCTGAAACTTGGTGAGCTTTATTTCTATGTAAAAGAATACACCAGTTCCATACGGAATTATAATGAGGCGTTACGTATACAGCCCAATTGCGACCGTTGCTACTTTTTCAAAGGTTTGTGCTACCGTGAAATGCCCCGCAGAAAGGATACCTATCTCATGGCAAAGGATATGTTTGAAAAAGCGATCGCCATCAATCCGGACTATTACGATGCGTACATTCAATTGGGTGAACTGCATGATAGTGCCAATACATCGCTTGCGCTGGCTTATTACGATGCGGCATTGCGCATAAAGCCCAGGAGTACAGAGGCTTTGTACCATAAAGCATTTTTATTTCAGGAAATGGGCAAAAATGACAGTGCCGGCGTAATCTACAAGACTATTACAGAAATTGATCCGAATTATACAGATGCGTATTTCAATGTGGCATATATGAATATGCAACAAAAAAAATGGCAGCAGGCTATCGACGGATTTCGTACCGTTACACAAATCAGCGATCATGCCGGTGCGTATTATAATTTAGGTTTATGTTATGAACAGATTCGGGATATTCCGAAAGCCATAGAAGCCTACCGGCATTGCCTGCAGGTAAATAAAAATCACGAAGAAGCGGCCCTGCGGCTGAAAATACTTCAGCCAAACGATTAAATCTTTTCAAAAAAAAATCCGGAGGGGGAATCCTCCGGAAGCCTGTGCTCGGGACGGGAATCGAACCCGTACGGCTTTTAAGGCCACAGGATTTTAAGTCCTGCGTGTCTACCAATTCCACCACCCAAGCAACAAAGAAAAAAAAATTAGCAGCGGTGGCTACTAATTTTCCTCATTTGAGCGAGAGACGAGGCTCGAACCCGCGACCTCAACCTTGGCAAGGTTGCGCTCTACCAACTGAGCTACTCTCGCAATTATGCTGCAAATATAGAGTATGTGATTTTTTTATGCAAACTATTTTTTAATTTCTTTCGCGAGTTCTTTGATCTCATGCAGCTTCATGAGCCCTTCGATCGGTGTCAGGGTGTTGATCTCAAGCTTCTGAATAATATCTATCATCTTCATGAACGCGGGGTCGGTAGGTTCGAACATATTAAGCTGTACCACCGCCTTTGGTATTTTCTTCACCATTTCCTTCCCTGAGATCTCTGAACGTTGAGACTCGAGATGATGTAAAATTTCGGTGCTTCGTTCCACAATAGTTTTTGGTATACCGGCCATGCGTGCCACATGAATACCAAAACTGTGTTCACTGCCACCGGGTACCAGAGTCCTCAGGAATACTACCTTGTTTTCGGTTTCCATCACCCGGATATGGAAGTTACGGATTCCGGTATGCTCCTTCTCCAGTTCATTCAGCTCATGGTAATGTGTGGCAAAAATGGTACGCGGGTGGTACGGATGCCGGGCCAGAAATTCAGTGATGCTCCAGGCCAGGGAAACCCCGTCGTAGGTGCTTGTACCTCTGCCAATTTCATCCAGTAAGATCAGACTTCGGGCCGAAAGATTATTGATAATGGAAGCCGTCTCCATCATCTCAACCATGAATGTACTTTCTCCCTGGGAAAGATTATCGGAAGCCCCAACCCTGGTGAAAATCTTATCGGTATATCCGATTACCGCTTCTTCGGCAGCTACGAAACAACCCATCTGAGCCATTAGTACCGCCAGTGCCGTTTGTCTGAGTATGGCACTTTTACCACTCATATTCGGGCCGGTAAGTATTATGATCTGCTGCTCGGTATCGTCGAGGTGCAGCCCGTTCGGAACGTATGACTGACCGGCAGGTAATTTCTTTTCGATGACCGGGTGACGAAGCGCTTTAAAATCAAGTGAAAGCTCTTCATTCAGCACCGGGCGGTTATAATTATTCTCACGGGCGATACGGGCAAAACCGGTCAGGCAATCGAGACGAGCCAGTATATTGGCATTTTGCTGAATTGACTGTATGTATTCTTCCAGAGAAATAACCAGGGCCTGATACATCTGTTGTTCCAGAGCAATAATTTTCTCTTCCGCACCCAGCACCTTTTCTTCGTACTCTTTTAATTCTTCGGTGATGTAACGCTCCGCGTTGGTAAGGGTCTGTTTTCGGATCCAGGTGGACGGTACCTTATTCTTATGGGCATTGGTCACCTCAATGTAATAACCGAATACATTATTATACGCCACTTTTAGTGATGTAATTCCGGTATTCAGAATTTCATCCCGTTGTATTTTCAGTATATGTTCTTTGCCGTGCAGCAATACTTCCCGCAAGGCATCCAGTTCAGCGTTAATTCCCGATTTTATAAAACCACCTTTTGCCAGCAATACGGGAGCATCATCAACCAGTGTCTCATCAATTTTATGTATGATGAGTCGGCATTCAAGCAGTTGCTCGGCCATTTTTTGCATGGGAAAGTTCCCTGCTCCGGTCAGTTGCTTTATGGGGGCAACGCAACCCAGCGATCGTTTCAGTTGCACCAGTTCCCTTGGGTTTATTCGCTGGGTAGCCACTTTTGAGATCAGACGTTCCAGATCACCCACTGTTTTTAGCTGATTCTCTATTTTTTCTGCAATATCAATATGCTGCACCAGATATTCCACACTATCGAGACGCTCATTGATTGAAGAAATATTTTTTAACGGAAGCATCATCCATCGCTTCAGTAAACGTCCGCCCATGGGCGTAAGGGTCCGGTCAAGGATCTGGATCAGCGGTGTACCGTTCGAATCGGGTGTACTTACCAGTTCCAGGTTACGAATAGTGAAACGATCGAGCCATACATAATGCTCCTCCTCAATTCGTGAGATACGGGTAATATGTTGTAACCGCTGGTGATGGTTCTGTTCCAGGTAATAAAGTATTGAACCGGCTGAGATGATGGCTGTGGAATACCCTTCAATACCAAACCCTTTCAACGACACGGTTCCAAAATGCGTGGTGAGTTTCTCGAACGTAAAATCATAGGTAAATACCCAGTCGTCAACACCGTACAGGTAATATTCTTTACCGAACTGACTTTCAAACCACGACAGATTTTTCCTGGCAATGATGATCTCAGCCGGTTTAAA
>JBGAVF010000123.1:3566-8420 GCA_044228315.1 Bacteroidia bacterium
GTGGTCATAAACTCACCGGTAGATATATCGAGAAACGACAATCCGATGGTATTATCCTGCAGGGTGACGGCTGCCAGATAATTATTTGACTTATGCTCTAAAACATTTTCATTATACGTTACACCCGGGGTAATAAGCTCGGTTACACCCCGTTTTACAATTTTAGTGGCCAGTTTGGGGTCTTCCAGTTGCTCGCAAATTGCCACCCGCTGTCCGGCACGAATAAGTTTGGGCAAATAAGTATCCAGTGAATGGTATGGAAACCCTGCCAGATCCATGTGGGAAGCGGAGCCATTGGCCCTTTTGGTAAGAATGATGCCCAGAATTTTTGATGCCGCTACTGCATCTTCATTGAATGTTTCATAAAAGTCACCCACCCTGAACAATACAAGGCACCCCGGATATTTGGCTTTAATCTGGTTGTACTGACGCATCAGCGGGGTTTCCTCAGGTTTCTTTGTCATTTGAAATTACTTTTGAAAAATAAAGGAATAAAGAACAATGATATTCCTTTGCGAGGGCAATTTTTATCAACTTTGTAAAATTAATTCCCGTTTCAGTTTTCTAACACACATTTTTTCACCAATTATGAAATTTGATAAACTTACAGCCGATGAAATGCAACGTCTGGATAAAGAACGGTTTAAAATGGCGGAAAAACTGCCGGTATGCATCGTTCTCGACAATATTCGCAGTGCGCATAATGTTGGTTCCATCTTCCGTACGGCCGATGCCTTTCGTATCGAATCGATATATCTTACGGGAATATGTGCCACACCCCCACAAAAAGACGTGATGAAGACGGCCCTGGGGGCCACCGAAACGGTACAATGGAAATACTTTTTGAGTACAGTAGATGCCCTGACGGACCTGAAGGAAAAAGGATTTTCCATTGTAGCGGTAGAACAGGTAAAACAAAGCGAGGCCCTTCAGGCATATATGCCTTCAGGTAAAACAGCTTTCGTATTTGGAAATGAAGTTTCGGGCGTAAGCGCTGACGCACTGGAACAATGCGACCAATGCATCGAGATCCCCCAATTCGGAAGTAAACACTCATTTAACGTTGCCATTACTGCCGGCATGGTGTTGTGGGATGTGTTTACAAAAACAAAAAAGCACCTTTGATTTCTCAAAGGTGCTTTATAGATTGTTGTTGTATGTGATTACTTAACGAAGGTGGTATTTGTTCCGGCAACGAAGAAGTTTACACGACGGTTGTACGGATCGAATGCAGGGCCTTTTCCCGGAACCATTGGAATGTGTTCCCCGTTGTTTTTAACATTCAGACGGCTCTTATCTACTCCGAATTTCTTAACCAGAATGTCGATTACGGCATTCGCACGGTTATTACCCAGCATATCGTTGTGTTTGTCGTCAAGACGGTAGTCGGCATTGCCCACCACATCGAGTTTCAGACTTGGATTCAGACGCATAATTTCAGATACGGCCAGCAATTCACCATAGAATTCAGGTTTTACATACCATTTGTCGGTATCAAAATAAATGGTTGGTAAATAACCAATTGCACCACCACCTGAATTACCGCCAAAGTTCTGAATGCGTTTGCCTGTGATCGGGTCAATATAGTCGCTGGTAGGAATGGTTTTTCCCTGGAAGTTAACCATATTGGTTTTAGGTGTATTCGGTTCCAGATCGCGTGAATCAGGAACTCCATCGTTATCGGCATCCTTCATCTTACCTTTTTCATCTACCGGCTGGCCTTTATCCGAGAATTGCTCATCATCTTTATAATCAGGAATACCGTCCATATCAATATCAAGGGCCACACCACCACCATCTACTTTCACTCCTTCCGGTGTTTCAGGCTCTTTATCCAGATAATCCGCAACTCCGTCTTTATCGGCATCACCGGTTAATAAGCGAAGTTTGCGTTTGGTTTCTGCCACATCATCATACAAGGTAGCCAATGGATTGATCCAGTCGTAGTGGGTTTCTTTTTTCGAACCGAATTTGTAGTAAACACCAACGGTGTGCTGTGAGAAGCGATCGAATACGCGGTTACGGAATGTGTTTGCATTGGCGAAATCCAATGAGTCAGTACGTGTATAACGTAAGCCGGATTCAATACCAATATCGAAATTCTTGTTGATGTTATACATCAGACCGATACCTACCGGTACCGTGAGGTAATGATTCTTAGTTTGAGTTTTCCAGTATGGATCGTTGGCAAAATTGATATCCGGATGTCCGGCATCAACACCAATTAAAGTACCCGACAATTTTGTACGGATCTGTCCGATACCGGTAAAGAGGGATAAATGCAGTTTTCTGTCTTTCTGAAGAAATGACAGGTTTCCCATATTGAACACCATCTGTGCTTCGTACGACTGTATCTTATTGGTGATATCGAAGTTGTAGTTGGCATATGGAAGGTTGTTATTGTTGAAAACAAACTTACCAAAATAAGCCGAACCTCTCACCGATAAAACATGAGATACCGCATATTTTGCCACGATACCCCCGTTAAACTTATATGGAAGGTCATTGATGGCACCACGGTAGTTATTGGAGTGTCTGTTTTCTGACAAGTCTCCGTGAAACGATAAAAGCCCTGTTTGTAAGCCTACGCTCCAACGCTTGGAATCCCAGTTCTCTGCGTTTCTGCCTTTTGAATCCCAAACCTGAGCAGTTCCTGATTTTGGTTTTGTCTGGGCAACTAATTGAATTCCAAAAGAAACCGTGATAATCAATAATGCGTACTTTTTTAACATACTATGTCTAATTAATTCGTTTTGCAATTATAAGACTAAATTAGAAACTAAAAAATTAATTTTTCCAAGATTCCATGCTGTAAAGCGTTTAAACAACAATTTCTTATCTACAACCGTAATATTGGCAGGTTTTGAAAAGGCAAACCGGTCAGAATAATTGAAAACAAAGGATTCTGTGATATTCTAAAGAATCATACCTTTCATTCTTTTATAAATACATGAAGCTCATTGATTGCAGGATCAGAATGTTGAACAATCTGCTGAAGCCAATCGGGATTGCCTGAAATAAATTCCAGAAAACTGATTCTTCGTTCCTGTAAAACACCTTCCGGCATCAGGGTGTTCTTTATTCTCTTCAGTTGTTTCAGGTCATTTTCCGACCGGTTTTTGAGCGCTTTGTTGAAACGGGCTTTCAACTTTGACAAAGAATCAAGCCAGGCTTTATACTCGATATCTATTTGAACCGTCAGATTCTTGTCGATACTACCGGCTTTTTGTTTAAGCAATGATACAGTCTTCAAGAAAATCGCCTCTTCCTCACTAAAGTCAGCGGCATCGGGATTTTCCCGGTCCAGATATACCTTCACCAGTTCATCATATCCTGTCGTAAGAAATTGTTCGGTACTGATGTTGTTTTTCTGTTTCCACTCAAACTGCGATGCTGGCACAACAACATGAGAAGACCTGAGTAATACGGCCGGAAAGGGCACCTCAAGCGTTGTGAAGACCTTTTTTAATTGCAGCCAGTACGCCACTTCGCCCGGCCCTCCAATGTAAGCAATGTTGGGAAGCACGTATTCCTGAAATACCGGGCGTAATACCACATTCGGACTGAAGTTCTCAGGATGCAATTCCAGTAAGGCAAGAAGTTGTTCCTGCGTATATTGTGCTCCGGATCGGGCCAGCCTGTAGCCGCCGTTTACCGGTTCGATCCGTTCCCGTTCCCCGCTTTCATTAAAAAGGAAGAGATTTACTTCCCGCCCGTTCACCTGTGGCTCATATCCCAGGTTTTTTAACGCCGAAGAAGTTTCACTTAATGCTTTGAATGCCCCCTGTTCCAGCAACTCTTTTCTGAAGATATCTTTAAATGCCCCCTTTAGTTGCGGGGCATCGCCATCCACTATAACAAGCCCGTATGCTTTGAAAAGTTCATGCACGGCCTGACGGGTGGCATCACTCAGGGTTTTATTTTCTTCGTAAGCCCGGCTGAATAATGACACTACCGAGGACGTCACTGCTTCTCCACGGAAATAAGTATTCAGCTCCTCACCCCAGGCTGCAAGGGCACCGGGAACCATTCTTCCAACCGGATAAACACTGGATTCATTTCCGTTGTTCCAGTTCCATGTTTTGCCCCACAGGTGCAGGTTGCTGATCTCTTCAAAGTCATGGTCCTCGGAGGCCAGCCAGAACACGGGAACAAAATGCTTCTCCGGAGCCAGTGCTTTCATGTGGAGGCAGACTTTTATAACTGAAGCTATTTTGTAGATAAAATACGCGGGGCCGCCATAGGCGCACAACTGATGCCCTGTAGTGATGGTAAAAGTATCCGGCTCCTTAAGCTTTTCCAGATTGTCAACCACGGCATTACTACCTTCTGTATTAAGTAGTTTGCCATAACTGGAATATAACGTTTCAACCAAAACCCGACGTTGTGTTTCCGGAAACGATTTTTGATCAAGAGCATTCAGTAACCCCTTGTAATCGGGACGATGGGAATAAAACGCAGATAATTCTGCCTTGTCAGACAGGTAATCCTTCACCAGTTTCCCGAAAAACGGAAGTTTCAAACAGGAAATATCTTCAACATGTTGCATAACCAGTGGTTTTTATTGAGCAGGTTCACCCATCAGGTCGAACTCGGTAGCATCGGTTATAGTAACCTTGGCGAAATCACCAATACGGAGGTAGGCATCTTTCGACTCAATGAGCACTTCATTATCCACTTCAGGTGAGTCGTACTCAGTGCGACCTACAAAAGTACCGTCTTCTACCCGGTCGATGATCACTTTCAGCGTTTGTCCCACCCGGCCTTGGTTGATCTCCGATGAAATTTCCTGCTGCAGATCCATTACTTCATTCGCCCTTTCCTGCTTCACCTCATCCGGAATGTCATCTTGCA
>JBGAVF010000124.1:0-8688 GCA_044228315.1 Bacteroidia bacterium
CAAACCGGGGAGCTGAAGAAGTTTTACATCCTCATGGGACTGCATCTGGCGGTTGCATTGGGAATCTCCACCGGTATATTTTTCACACAGGATTTCGGTAAGCCCGTGTATGGCATACTTATGATGGCCGCACTTTTTGCTGTAACCGTGAATACACAATACATCATCAACATGCTCAAGTTCCGATGGAGTGCCTCGGGTGCGGCCCTTTCGCACATTGGGTTCGGACTGGTTCTCATAGGCGCCCTGCTGTCATCGGTCAATAAAAATATCATCTCCCAAAACACGAGTGGGATGAACCTGGGAGATGAAAAAACCAATGCAGAAAATATACTGCTTGAGAAAAACCAGACCCTTCGTATGAAGGAGTATCTTGTAACCTACAAAGGTGACACCTCCATTCCGCCTGATGTATTTTATAAGGTGCATTACAGCAAAGTAGATGAGCAGGGAAATGTAACAGAAGATTTTACACTGACACCCAACGCGCAGATAAATCCGAAAATGGGGCTCATTGCCAACCCCGACACAAAGCACTATTGGGATCATGATGTGTTTACCCATGTCACGTCCGTACCCAATAAAAAAGATGAGACCAACGATACCACCGGTTTACGAAACATACGCATGTCATGGGTGTCGGCCGGTGACGAAACCAAAATAAACGGCAGCCAGGTTTCATTTCTCGGAACCGAGAACCGGACAACTAGTGCAGCCAACGACACCATTCAGGCAGAAGTTCTGGTAGGTGCCCGTTTCAGGATCGTTACCCCGCGGCAGGAAACATACATTATTGAACCCTTATACGGCATTAAAGACAGCGTTCCGGTATATATCGACGGACGTTGCAAAGAGGCCGGTATTGTGTTGGGTTTTGTAGGAGTTGACCCCGATTCCAGAAAAATCCATATAGCTATTGCCGAGAAAGATCCGGAACGTGACTTTATCATTATGAAAGCCATTGTGTTCCCCTACATCAACATTCTGTGGGCCGGTTGTTTCTTTTTCGGGCTTGGCTCCTTTATCTCTTTTGTACGCCGTATCCGCCTTGCGAAAGCGGCATAGTCACGGGTCAAACCAATTTCATCACGCGGCTTCTGTCAGGAGTCGCTGGCCTTCCGGTAATTTTCTATCTTTGCCCGCTCTGTTCTGATGCGCTCCCGGTGCATGAGTTCAGTAAATAAATTGCCAAGCGGGCAAGCCTAATTTTTCCATCGCATGAAGATATCGTATAACTGGTTAAAGCAACATCTTACTCACACACCACCCCTCGAACAGCTGGATGAAACACTTACACAGATGGGACTTGAGGTGGAAGCGGTAACGCCTTCCGGACTCACGCCCGATAAAATGCAGGGCCTTGTAGTAGGAGAGGTCATGGAATGTGTACCACATCCGAATGCCGAGAAGCTGAAACTTACAAAAGTAAACACCGGGGCCGGTGAATGGCTTCAGATCGTGTGCGGAGCCCCGAATGTAGCGCAGGGGCAAAAAGTAATTGTGGCAACCATCGGTACTACATTGTACCCGTCTTCAGGTGAATCTTTCAAAATAAAAAAATCGAAAATAAGAGGAGAAGAAAGTCAGGGAATGCTTTGCGCAGAAGATGAGATCGGGCTGGGCACATCGCATGCAGGACTACTTATATTGCCACCCGAATCGCCCGTAGGTGCGCCGGTAGCATCGGTGCTGAATACAGCGAGTGATGCGCTGATCGAGATCGGCATCACACCCAATCATGCCGATGCCTGTTCCCATCTGGGTGTTGCACGTGAGGTGTATGCTTCACTCGTAAGTAAAGGGATCGCCTCCGGACTCTGTTTCAACCGGGATCAACTGCCCAAGGTCAGCTTTTCCGACATTGCCAATCCGGTAGATGTGCAGGTGGATGATGCAGCAATATGCCCGCGTTATGCAGGCATGTATATACGCAATGTAAAAGCGGTGGCATCGCCCGAATGGATGCAGGAACGGCTGCGTAGTATCGGGTTGAAACCAATTAACCTGCTGGTGGATTGTTCGAATTTTGTTTTGCACGATATCGGTCAGCCCATACATGTGTTTGACGCAGATAAGATCAAGGGGCATAAAATTATTGTACGCTTAAGCCACAATGAAGAGATGATCACTACTCTGGATGGGGTAGACCGTAAACTCAACGGCACTGAAATGATGATCTGTGATGCCGAAAGACCGCTGGCCATTGCAGGTGTTTTCGGTGGTCTCGACAGTGGTGTATCGGATACTACGACCAACATTTTTATTGAGAGTGCTTATTTTACTCCGGCCAATGTACGCAAATCGGCACGTCGGCATGGTTTGAATACCGATGCCGGTTTTCGCTTCGAACGGGGCACCGATCCTGACATGGTGCTTTGGGCGCTCCATTACACCGCATCACTGATTCAGCAGGCCACCGGCGGTGAGGCCTCTGTGCAGATTATTGACCGGTATCCGGTTCCTGTGCCGGCACGAACAATTGAACTGCGGTATAAAAGTGTGGACCGCCTGATCGGTAAATCCATACCACGGGATGAAATAAAAGACATACTTCAAAGCCTTCAAATGCCTGCGGAAGTAATGGCCGATGGCTTGCTGGTGCGTGTACCTCCGTACAAGAATGATGTGATGCTGGAATGCGATCTGGTGGAAGAAATATTGCGGGTGCATGGACTGAATCAGGTGCCGATGGCCGACAGTATGCACATGGCACTTGCCTTTGGCAAGAAAAAATCCATGTACAACTACCGGGAAAAAGCATCCAACTACCTGGCCTCCAACGGGTGGAACGAGATGATGACCAACTCACTTACCCATGCAGGCACCGCATCAGCTGACAACAACTCTTCGGTAGCCTTGTTGAATCCACAGAGCCAGGAGATGGGCATATTGCGCGACAGCATGTTGCCTTCCGGACTTGAGGTGATCGCCTATAACCTGCGTTACGGAAACCATCAGGTGCGGGTGTTTGAAAGCGGTAAAACGTATCAGAAGAAAGAAAGCAAATACAAGGAAACCGAACATTTGGCCTTGTTTATGAGCGGACGCGATGAGAAAGACAATGCGGTGGCATCTACCCGTGCTCCCGGCTTTTTCCTGATGAAGACAGCGGTGGCCAGATTGCTGGATGCATGCGGTGTGCAGGATGTGACCATGAAAGAAACCACACATCCCCAACTCTCGGATGCTATGATCATTGAAAGCAAAAACGGGACACTGGGTTATTTTGGAGAAGTAAAATCCCCGTTGTGCAAAGCCGCCGGCATCATGCAAAAGGTGTTTTATGCCGATCTATTTACCGAAGCCTGCCATGCAGCGTCTATAAAAGGATTTATTCTGGCGAAACCGGTTCCCCGCTTCCCGGGCGTTCGCCGCGACTTAAGCCTGCTGATTGATGAAGCGGTTACCTTTGCCCGCCTGCAGGAAGTAGCCTCCCGTGCCGAGCGCCGGCTACTCAAGGAAGTAGGGGCTTTTGATATTTATAAAGGCGATAAAATTGAAAAAGGCAAAAAATCGTATGCCTTGTATTTTCTCCTTCAGGATGAGGAGCGCACCCTCGATGATAAAACCATCAACGGTGCCATGCAGCGGGTGCAACAGGCACTGGAGAAGGAACTGGGTGCCGTGATACGCGACTAACATTCATTCTCACCAACGTTGAATTACCTTGCCCATTATTATTTTTTCGGTAGAAAGAGCGACCCGTATTACAACTGCGGATTGATATTTCCCGATTGGCTCGGTGCGTACGGCCGCCGGAAATTCATTCCGCATATACAAGCCGAAGGCCCCGGCGAATCGGCACTGAAGGAGGGTATCCTGCATCATTACAAAGGCGATAAGATATTTCATGGCTCAGCATTTTTTTCAGAGAATGCACACGGGATCAAGAGTATTCTTGAACAAACTTCACTGGACAAAGAACGACTGCGGTTTGCCTTTTTATCACACCTGTTGCTCGAAATGACTATCGACCGGTTGCTTTTAAAAAGGAACAGGAACACAGGAACAGAATTTTATGAATCACTCGATCAATGCGACACCAATAGGCTCCTGGCGTTTGCCATAAAGAACAGCACCTGTGATATAGGGTTTCGGGAACTTATGAACCGGTTCAAGGAACACCGGTTTCTTTTACACTATATAAAAAACGATACATTTGTATATTCACTGAACCGTATTATTGGCCGGGTGGGTTTGCAAATGAGTGCCGGAGAGATGAAAGAACTGGAGGCAATACTTCCGTTGATTGAAGAACTCATTGAAAAGAACTGGCATTCGCTGACGAATTTATTTGAACCTGTATGAAACGAACCGTTATAATTATTTGTATTGTGATCCTTGCCTTACAGGCAACGGCACAGTATGCCCGTAAATACAGCAATGAGTTTCTGAATATTGGCGTAGGGGCAAGGGCCTTCGGTATGGGCAATGCGGTGGTGGCATCGGGAACCGATGTTAATGCCGCCTACTGGAATCCGGCAGCACTGGCCCGGATTCAGGATAACCTGCAATTCAGCCTCATGCACAGCAATTACTATGAGAAAATAGGCAATTATGATTTCGTGGCTGTAGGAGGGAAAGTAAAAAACAACGGAGTTCTCGCCCTCTCGTTCAACCGGTTTGGTGTGGACGATATTGTAAATACCCTGAATCTGGTGCAAAACGGGCAGGTGGATTACAGCCGACTGAAAACATTTTCAGCCACCGACTATGCCGTCTATATTTCCTACGCCCAGCGAAAGCAGATCACCACCCAAAAAGATACGTTTGATTTTGCCTGGGGTGCCAGTCCGAAAATCATTTATCGCAATGTGGGCACCTTTGCCAAAGCATGGGGTTTTGGTGTCGACGCCGGAATGCATGTTACCCGCAAACGTATCTTTCGGTTGGGGTAATGAAAGATATCACCACCACGTACAACGCATGGAATATGACCCTCACACCGGAAGAAAAAGATGTGTTCTACCAAACGCAATGAAATTCGGTAAAAAGTACCGAGATCAATTGCAAATTTATTCCCGGCGTTGCGTATGCCTTCCGGTGTTTAAGAACCGTCAGGCACTGATTGTGGAAGCCGACCTGCAATGTACTTTCGATGGGAAACGGAATGTGCTGGTATCCGGTAAACGGTTCAATATCGACCCGTATGCCGGGGCTGAATATGCTCTGTTCGACCGCATCTTTCTGAGGGCTGGAGTGGCCAATGTTCAGAATATTCTGGATGTAACCGATAGCACCTCAAAAAAGAAAACATGGACGATGCAGCCGAATTTCGGTATCGGGTTAAAACTGAAAAATATATATCTGGATTATGCACTCACTGCATTGGGAGGCAACAGTGTGGCATTGAACTCCAATATTTTCTCGGTGCGGGTTTCACTGAATAAGAAGAGCCCATCCAGAACGTCAATAACCCCCAGCTTTTAAAATGCAGGAAAATTCAGGAATGACGATGCAACGAATTTATTGGATAGGATTATGCTGGATAGTTGTTTTTCTGGCTTCCTGTGATGCGAAGCGGGTGTTTGAAAAAAATATCGCCCTTCAGGATGCTGAATGGAATTATCTGGAAAAGCCGGTGTTTGAAGTAGAAATAAAAGATACCCAGGCACTTTATAACCTGCATGTGAATTTCCGGTATGAAGCAGAATACCCGTATAATAACATCTTTTTCCTGCTGAACACGTATGCTCCGGATAGCGCAGTAAACAGTGAGCGCGTGGAATGTGTATTGTTCGATAATTATGGTTTGCCAAAAGGGAAGGGCCTGGGTGATATGTTCTTTGTGCAATACAAGATCCGCAGTAAAATGCGCTTCCCGAAACCCGGACTGTATCATTTTATTCTGGAGCAGAACATGCGAACCGACCACCTGAAAGGGGTGCACGATGTAGGCCTGCGTCTGGAGAAGGCGGAGTAAAAAGCCTGACACTTCTGTTCGGGAGAAATTGGAATATTTGCGGAGCTCCTGTTGAAACAATGGTTCGGGATTCGTTATTTTGCATTACCTACACCGGCTGCCATGAAAAAGATTTTCTTTTTAGGGGTTCTTCTCGTATCACTTCATTCCGGAGCGCAGGTAACCTCTGTCACCTATGATCAGCGGGTTGCTTATTATACCAGTTTCGGGAACCAGGGGGGGACTTTTAATAACAGTACCGATGAAGTGGGAATGTGGGCTAATGCAGCCAATTCGAACCCTAAAGAGGCCGTAGCCTGGCGTGAATTTAAAACGGCCGGTGATGGCACGGGCAGCAACCGTTCCCTTCGAACCGGCGATAAATTTACCCTTACGGTTTACGGCACGCGTGCCTATAATCACATGGGCTTTAGCCTTAACGCTACCGCCATCCCTTCCACACAAAATTTTGCCAACCGGTACAGTAACAGCCGTTTGTTTACACAGGCAGAAGGTCCCGGAATCCTGGGCACGGGCAACTGGGGATACTGGTTCTATAATAACGGAAGCAATGCCAGTTATACCGGCACCCCCGGCAGTTTATCAACCACCGGCTACGACCATATTTTTACTACTACACTCACCACCCCCGACCGTGCCAATATAACCGTTACCGTGAACGGAACCACCTATGCCGCATACGATGTGGTGCTGTCAGGCTCGGGCAACATAGCCGGTTATTCCTTGTTCCTCAACGACGATTATAACGGAACTACCAACAGCAATCTGTACTGGAAACCTTCCACCGGTGTGCAGAACACACAAACGCTGGATATCGGTTTATCCAATACATCATTTTCTGTTTCAGAGGATATTCCTGACGGGAATCAGGCGAATTCAACTTCGGCAACCTCGGTAAATAATATGTACAAAAAAGGTACAGGAACTCTTACGCTAAAAACCAATCCGAAGACCTATACCGGAACCACCACCATTGAGAACGGAACACTGATCACGGAAGTGAGCATGAGTTCTTCATCGATCACGGTGAACAACGGAACCGTCTTCCGGATTTCAGGCGACGCAACCGTAAACAGCATTGTGAATAACGGAACACTTATTATTGATCCCGGAGTTACACTTACCGTCAATGGCACGTATTCAGGATCGGGCTGGGTACGCGGCGATGTGGATGCCCGTTTAAGTATTGCAGGTTCCGGCGTATTCGGTACCCTGAATTTTGAGAACGGATTCCGCAACCTGAGAAATCTGGTGATCAACCGGAGTTCTTCAGGAATCGTAACACTGGGTACTGATTTGCAGATAGAACGTATACTCACTTTAAGCAACGGGGTATTAAAAGTAAGTGCCGGGAACCAGCTTACCCTTGGTAATAACTTTAATGCCGGGTTGAGCCGGAGCAATGGTTCACTCGATAGTTCAGCTGCCGGAGCCGGTATCCGTTTCAATATGAACTGGGATCTTACCGTACGGCAGGAACGTTCAGCGCCTATCAGTAAAATGTATCTCAATACAGGATCTGCATCGAACGTAGTGACCCTGAATGAAACCGATTCTATCACCGCATCTGTTACCTTTATAAAAGGGAAGATCGTATCTTCAAGTGTTTTCGTGTTTTCTGATGGCAGCACATACAGCGGAGCAACCGACAGTTCGTTCATTGATGCTCCGGTTACAAAAACCGGAAATACTGCTTTTGTTTTTCCGGTGGGGAAAATCGGAACCGGATTGCAGGCATTGGGCATATCGGCCCCGGCAAACAGCACCGATGCTTTTACGGTTGAATACAAGCGGATCAGTCCGTATGCTCTGGGTTATTTAATGGGTACCGGGCTTACAAAAGTGTCGGGTTGTGAATACTGGCAGCTCGATCGTACCAACGGAAACGCAGCAGTTGTGGTTTCATTGTATGGCAATGCCAACAGCGGATGCCTTTCGGCCACGGGTGCTAATTATTTCACCGGGGGTGGAGCTTCACTTAACGATCTGCGCGTGTGCCGGTTCAACACGTCGAATAATACCTGGGAAATTACAGGCAGCGGTGCCGTAACAACAGGCACTTCACCCGATGCGGTAACTACTACCAACGCGGCGGTGAGTTCGTTTAGTCCGTTCACATTCGGCTCCATTGCAACCAATCCTTTGCCCGTAACCTGGATCCGGTTTACGGCCACGTCGTCTGCATCCTCAGCAATTTTACACTGGACCACAGCAACCGAACGGAACAATGACCATTTTGAGATCGAACGATCGTCAGACGGTGTAAAGTTTATAAAAACAGGAGAAGTAGCCGGTGCGGTTAACAGCCTGAACAACGTTAACTATTCATTCACCGACCCGCAGGCCTCACGGATAGGGAACCGCTTGTACTACCGCTTAAAGCAAGTAGACGTGGGTGGTGCATACTCCTATAGCGAAGTTGTCGCAGTCGATTTCAGTGATGATGAAAAGCTCGTTGTGCAGGCCAGTCCGAATCCGTTCGGCAACTTTATTACTTTTCAGATTTATGCAAACCATCCCGGTGAAATTCAGATTTCACTCACCGATCTTCAGAGCCGAACCGTGTATACCGAAACACCCCGGTTAATTGGAGGCAATAACCGCATCATGCTGGAAACAGGCATGCTTGCGAATGGCATATACCTGCTACAGTGCACACAAGACGGTGTTGATGTGTTTCGGAAAATGCTGGTGAAAGAATAGGCAATGCCCATACCTGTGCAGGCCCAACAGGTTCGCTCGATAATATTCCGAATGCGCTTAAT
>JBGAVF010000125.1:0-8844 GCA_044228315.1 Bacteroidia bacterium
AACCCTGAATGTAAATGGATCGGGAACACCGAATGCCATTGCCTGCAGTGGAAGCAACAGTGGATCCATTGTTCTTACCGGTGCCGTGGGTAACGTACTGCAGTGGGAATATTCAACCGACGGTGGTGTGACCTGGAACACGATCAACAATACCACCACAACTCAGAATTACAGCAACCTGTCGGGCACAACCCAGTACAGAGCCCTGGTGAAGAGTGGTGTTTGTAACTCAGCCTATACTACTACTCCGGCCATGATCACCATTATCCCTCAAACGGTGGGTGGTTCGGTTGGAAGCAATGGTACAGGATGTTCGGGAAGCAACAGCGGAACCCTGAACCTTACCGGTCAGACCGGTTCGGTTATCCGTTGGGAGTTTGATGTGAACGGAAGCAACTCATGGACCAATACCAATGCTTTCGGAGCAGGTACCCTGACCCCAAGTGGCTCGAATACATCTACCTCATTAAGCTACAGCAACCTGCTGGCCTTCGGAACTCAGATCACCTATCGTTTCAGAGCGGTGGTTCAGAACAGTTCAGGTTCAGTAACCTGTAACACAGCCAACTCAGCACCGGCTTCTATTGTGATCGACCCTGCTACCAATCCGGGTGTTATCGGTGGTTCAACTACCGTATGCGCCGGATCCAGCGGATCGTTGTCATTCACATCTGCACCGGTGGGTAATATCATTCAGTGGGAATACTCTATCGATAACGGAACCAGCTGGAGTACCATTAATAATACTACCAATACCCAGAACTACTCCGGTATCTCCACCACTACGATGTATCGTGCACTGGTGAAGAGTGGTGTGTGCTCATCGGCTTATACCAATACACAAACCATTACCGTGATACAGTCGCCAACCGCTACATTGACCGGAACGGCTACTATTTGTCAAGGTACTTCAACCACTATCGGAACAAGCTTCAGCAATGTGACCGCTTCAACATTGTATGAGTTGCAGATCAACGGAGGAACATTTGCCATCTTAGGTACAGGTTCAACCGGTCAGTCGGCTCTCATCGCAGCATTAACCAATATTACGCCGTCATCTACCACATCGTATAAGGTACGTGTTACCAACAGCCCTTGTACTTCGGTATTGTCGAACACCATTACGATTACAGTTGACCCTACTACTGTGCCGGGAACCCTGAGTGCCAATAACACACCATGTGCGCCGGCATCAGGAACCCTTTCCATCAGCAGCAGCGTGGGTACCGTACAGCAGTGGGAGTACAGTGTTGACGGTGGAAGCACCTGGACCGTAAGTGCCAGCAGCTCTACTACCTATAACTATTCCGGTATCACTACTACTACGAAATACCGTGCCCTCATCAAGAGCGGTTCTTGTTCACCGGCCTATACCAATGTGATAACGATCACCGTGATCCTGTCGCCTTCGGTTACCTTATCGGGAACGGCTACTATTTGTCAGGGATCTACCACCACTATTACCGCATCATTCGGTAATGCCGATAACAGCACCGGTTATGAAATGCAGGTGAACGGTACCGGCTTCTCGAATATGGGAACAGGTGCTACCGGACAAGCGGCCCTTGTGAGTGCGCTTACCAATATCAGCCCGTCATCTACATCAACCTATCAGGTTCGTGTAACCAATGCAGGTTGTTCACCGGTAGTTTCCAACAGCATTACCATTACGGTAAATACTTCATCGGTGGGTGGTACCATTAACCCTGCCACCAGCACCGTATGCGCTACCAGCAACAGCGGAACCCTGACCTTAACCGGAAGCAATGGTTCGGTGTTACAGTGGGAGTACACTACCGATGGCGGACTTACCTGGAATGTGATCTCTTCTACATCGGTTACCCGTCCGTTCAACAACCTCACCACTACTACACAGTACCGTGCCCTGGTGAAGAACGGCGTATGTAACTCACAATACTCGGCAGTAGCTACTGTGAATGTTGACCCAGCCTCTGTGGGTGGATCACTGGGTGGCTCAACCACCATCTGCGGTGGTACCAACAGTGGTAACCTTACCTTAACCGGTCAGGTGGGCAGCATCCTGCGCTGGGAATCATCAACCAACAACGGGGTGAACTGGACCACGATTGCCAACACCACCAACAGCTATGCTTACAGCAACATCGCGGTGACTACCTGGTTCCGTGTGGTGGTTCAAAGCGGATCGTGCAGTCAGACTACTTCTTCGGTAGCTATCATCACGATCGCTCCGAATCCGGTGGCTAACTTTACCAACACCACGGTTTGTTTCGGAAATGCAACCGTATTCAATAATACGTCATCCATTGCATCGCCGGGAGCTATCACATCCTACAGCTGGAACTTCGGTGACGGAAACACTTCGGTGGCTCAGAATCCAACGAACAATTACGCCGCAGCCGGTACGTATAACGTAACGCTGGTAGTAACATCGAACAACGGTTGTACCGCCTCAGTTACCAAAGCCGTTACCGTGAATGCAGTGCCTACGGCTTCGTTCACCAACACCACCGAGTGTCTGGGAGCTGCTACTACATTTACCAATACCTCTTCGATCACAGGATCGGGTAACTTTATTGTAGCGGCAAGCTGGAACTTCGGCGATGGAAACACATCGAACAGTCTGGCTACCACATTCACCAAGACCTATACCTCTCCGGGAACCTACAATGTGTCGTTAACGGTAACCACCAACTTTGGATGTACCAGTACATTCAACAAATCGGTTACAGTAAATCCATTGCCTCAGGTGAACTTCACATTCACCAATCAGTGTCTGGGTACAGCCATCGCATTCAACAATACGTCTACCATCAGCAGCGGAAGTATTACCAACTATGCATGGAACTTCGGTAACGGAAACACATCGAATGCGGTTTCACCACTTTACAGCTATCCGCTGGCCGGAACCTATCAGGTAACCCTGGTAGCTACTACCAACAACGGTTGTAAAGACTCGGTAAGTAAATCGGTAACGGTATATCCTATACCGGTAGCCGGCTTTACCAACTCTACTGTATGTGTGGGTTCTCCTACCTCATTCACCAACAGCTCGAATGTATCGGGTGGTACCATCACCAACTACAGCTGGAGCTTTGGAGACGGTGGTTCATCGACCTTGCAGAATCCGAACTATACCTACGCAGGTGCCGGTTCGTACAATGTAACGTTAACTGTAACCAGCAACAACGGTTGTGTGAACACGATCACCAAATCAGTTACCGTGAATCCACGTGCCACTGTGAACTTTACTGCAGCCAATGTATGTTTCGGTAATGTCGTAAGCTTTACCAACAACAGTACACTCAGCTCAGGAACCTTCAGCACAGCCTGGAACTTCGGTGACGGATCAGGAACCTCTATACTTCCGAATCCAACGTATACCTATGCCAATCCGGGTACGTATAAGGTAACCCTTTACATTACTACCAACAACGGTTGTACCGATTCGTTGAGCAAGAATGTAACCGTGTATGCCAATCCGGTGGTGAAATTCACTGCGGCCAACGCCTGTCAGTTCAACTCGGTTCAGTTCAACAACCAGACTTCGATCAGCAGCGGTAATACCATCAACCAGTACTTCTGGAAATTTGGTGACGGTGGCACATCAGCAGCTTCCGACCCTACCCATGCCTATGCGTTGCCGGGAACCTATACCGTGAAACTGATCGCAGTTACGATCAACGGATGTTCGGATTCGACCACCCGCACCATCGTGATCAATCCTGCACCGGTGGCTAACTTCACATCGAGCACTACCTGCCTGAACGATCAGGCACTGTTTACCAATACCTCTACGGTTTATACCGGAAATATCACCGGATACCTGTGGAACTTTGGCGATAACACTACAGCCACTACCCAGAATGCCGTTCATAAGTACACTACTGCCGGTACGTACAATGTTAGCCTCACGGTTACCAGCGACAGCGGTTGTACCAACACCATTCTGAAACCGATCATTATTGCACCGATGCCGGTGGCTAACTTTAATGTGGACAATGTATGCAACGGGGATACCATGGTATTCATCAACGCCAGCAGCATTGCCAGCGGAACCCTTACCTACAAATGGTACTTTGGCGACGGTGACTCGGCCCTCACTACGGAGGCCAAGCATAAGTACGCTGCCGATGGTACCTATAATGTAACGCTGGTTGCCACATCTGCCTACGGTTGTATCGACGTGAAGACCCGCAGTGTGAGAGTGTATCCGAAACCGACACCGAACTTTACAGCCGCGTCTGTATGTTTGGGTAATGCCACCGTGTTCAATAACACATCAACTGTAACAAGTGGAACTGTTTCGGTAGCCAACTGGGATTTCGGCGACGGTACTTCTTCATCGGTATTCAACCCAACCCATACGTATGCTACGGCCGGTACCTTCAATGTGACCATGACCGTGTTTACCGATAAAGGTTGCAGCAACGCAATTACCAAGTCGGTTACTGTGTACAGCCTGCCGGCTTCGAAAATTACCGTTACCGGTACACCTACCTTCTGTCCGGGAAGCAATGCTACCCTGCAGGTTACCAATGTAGCCGGCAACACGTATGCCTGGACCCGCGATAACATCAACACCGGTACCAATGCAAATACCCTGACCGTGACACTGGGCGGATTGTACAAAGTGAGAGTAACCAATGCCAACGGTTGTATCACGGAAGATTCGATCCGCATCACGGTATTCCCTCAGGCCATTGTACGCCGGACCGGATGTTACCATCAGCAAAGGATACTCTACGAAACTCAACGCCACCCTGTCCATCATCGGTACACCGCATTCCGTATCCAACCGGAAACGTTACCTACCATGGTCACCGGGCACCGGCCTGAGTGATACTACCATTCCGAATCCGATGGCCACACCTACCGTGACCACCCGTTACATCCTAACAGTAAAAGACATGAACGATTGCTACGCCTACGATACCATCGTGGTGACCAGGCATGAAGACTTTAAAGTGGATGAAACGAACATTATCGAACGGAGACGGATACAACGACACTGTTCATTGAAAACATTGGTGCCTATACCAATGCACAGGTAACCATTGTGAACCGCTGGGGACAGATCGTATTTGAAACCACGGCTTACGACAATGCCAACGGATGGGACGGAACGTATTACAAAGGAGGCGGCGGTTACCTGACGGCGCTTACTTCTATGTGATCACCATACCGGTACCGGGCAATGAACCTAAAGTTTACAGAGGAGCCATTAACGTATTGCGCAAACAAAATTAATACCGAACGGCAGGAAGCAGCCCTCTGCTTCCTGCCACTTAAAACCAACAGATTCACAACCAAAAAAACCAAGTATCATGAAAAAGTTTATAATTTCAATTGCAGTTATGGTGGGTTCGGTACAAATGCTGGTAGCGCAACAAGTTCCCTTGTTCAGTCAGTATTTCTACAACATGTTCATCTACAACCCGGCCTTTGTAGGGTCGTATACGCGCCCGCAGCTTTATGTGCTCAACCGCAACCAGTGGACCAACATTCCGGATGCACCTGTAACCCGGGGCGCCACCTTCGAGGCCTCCCTCAACAAGGACCTCATCGGACTCGGCGGATACCTGATGCAGGATAACTCCGGTGCCTTCCGCAATGTGAACGGACAGATCGATTATTCCTACAAAGTGAAGCTGGGCGATTCCACCAATCTGTATCTTGGATTGGGCGCCGGATTCAACAGCATCGGTATCGATTTCAACAAGTTGAAAAAACACCAGGAGAATGATCCGCTGTTGCTGGGTCAGCCGGCCAACCGTAACAATTTTGACGGTATCGGCGGGGTGGTATTCAACTGGAAGCGCCTCGATGTAGGTATGTCGGTACCTCAATTGTTCAATACCGCTGCGAAATTCAACCAGTCTACACAGGAAGCTTCGGTGCTTTACCGCAGCGTACGCCACTTTGTGGGTAGTGTGGATTACCTGTTCACTTTCAAAAACGGCATGAGCATCAAGCCGGTGTATGTGATCAAGAAAGGCGGACGGTCGATGCCGTTCCAGCATGAGATCATGTCGATCGTAAGTTACAAGAACACCTATTGGGGTTCCCTGGCCTACCGCACCAGCTACGGTATCACCGGTGCCGTAGGGTTCAAGATCTTTGATAAGCTCACCCTGGGGTATGCATACGACTTCAATACCTCTTCGATCCGTAACTATACCGGACAAACTCACGAGCTGATCGTTGGGTATCGCTTCGGAAGTGAAATTGAGAAGATCAACAAAAAGATCAACAAAATCGACAGCATCAACATCCGTCAGGACAGTGCCCTGTATTCACACGATACAGCGTTCAAAGCCTTGTATAAGAAAGACAGCATCCACGATGCTACGATCAAGAAGAACTTTGAGACCCTGTCGACCGATATCAAGAAGACCCGTGTGGAATTGCTGGATTCTATTTATCATGCCATGTTCCATGTGGGTGACCGGTTCACGCTGACCCGTATCTACTTCAAGAACGATCATGCCGATCTGTTGCCGGGTTCAAAAACCGAGATCAACGACCTCATTACGTTGCTGAACCGTTATCCGAAACTCGAGATCGAGATCATTGGCTTCACCGATGCGATGGCAGGGGAGGCGTATAATTCCGCCTTGTCGAAGAAACGTGCCGAAGCCGTGTACAACTACCTGGTGGCCAATGGCATTGCCAAGGACCGTTTGAAGATGCGTGGTGCCGGCAAGTCGGAGTATGTGGGTGATAATGATTCCGAAACCGGAAAACAACTCAACCGCCGCGTGGAATTCCGCGTGACCAAAATGTAATCCGTTATTTATGTAAAAAACCGAAAGCCGGTTTCACTGAAAAGTGAAGCCGGCTTTTTTTTGTGGCTTATGGAGCGTAAAAAGTAAAAGGTAAAGAGTGAAGAGAAAATCTCCTCGCATTTGAGGTCAGTCCCGGAGGGACGGCATATCGGTAGAAAACCAAAAACATATTCAACGAACCCCGTTAGGGGTGACATATCGGTTTGCCCATGGTTAAAACCATGGGCTACATTTATTATGGTATAATTATTTTTATTCCACGGTTTTAACCGTGGGGAAGATGACCATAATACGTGTTTCGTGCAATCAAATAATCCTTTCAGGTTCCCATTGTTAAAGCAATGGCTTGTATTAACCGTGAACCCAAGATCATAGCCCACGGTTTCAACCGTGGGAAACGAAATGCCAGCCCGCAGGGGCGGCCTGTTTGTAGCATCGGCCGATAATATTTTTTTAGCTCCGAAGGAGCGACCTGTTTGTAGAAATATGCATTTAGAAATCATCCCGAAGGGATGACACATTTATAGAGATGTACATGTAATATGTATTTCGACCCCGACGGGGTCGCAGATGATACGTTGAATTATAAGAATCATTTCGTACCGCTGTTTGCGGTGAAGTTGCTGTAGGTAATCTTCTTCATTTCGATTCTTGCCCTTTCTTTTTAGAAAAGAAAGGGCGAAAGAAAAGCGCACCCCACCCGAGGCAATTCTTTCCGCCTTGGGCGGAAAGACCGCCGCCCCTTCGACCAGGCTCAGGGTAAATAAATTATTTGTTTTTCATAATGTTGATTGTAGGGTATTTCACCCTGAGTTCGAAGGGTTGCTGGGTTGGCTTGCATAATCCGTAAAGATTCACCTGCACCGTTCACAGCCTCTGGCTGTGAAATACGGCATGACCATTTCCCTGCCCGGATATTCATCATCGGGGTGCGTGAAATTTACGATTGCCTCCTTAGGACAGGTCGTGACCTGATCCTCAATGTCAACTACCGTGAGGGGATGGATTTATTTTGCATATTTGTATAGAACTTAAAAAACAAATGAATTCTATTTGCCCGAAGGGGTTTTGGTTCAACACGGGTTTTGGGTTATCCCAATCTATATCGGGAGGGCTGAAATATAAACCTGTAGCTTTGTGTCCACCTCAGGCGGATTCAGTGCTGATTGATCCGGCTCAGGCAGATGCTGCGAAACCCACTCGGTCCGATAGGTATCGGACGCAAAGCTGCCAATCGATATAGCCAATGGTTAGACGACCGGTTGCATTAAGAAATGTATAAACGAAGAAATTTAATATTGCTTGAAGAGTGGAGAATGGGAACAGCAGAGAAAATTTTTAGAAAGGCAATGACATATATAGCACTTAATATTTAAATGAAACCCAGCAAAACCAAATATAACGACTTGCTCGATAACATTGGCCAAACCATTGAAACGGCCAGGCAGAATGCTTTTAAGGCAGTCAATACTGAATTGGTAAAAGCCAACTGGGAAATTGGCAGACACATTGTTGAGTTTGAGCAACACGGACATGAGCGTGCCGAGTACGGAAGCGATTTACTGGCAAAGCTTTCCAAAGATTTGAAGCTGCGTTATGGCAAAGGATTTGGCAGGCGGAATGTATTGGATATGCGGAGGTTTTACATAGCCTATCCAAAATGGCAGACTGTGTCTGCCAAATTAAGCTGGAGCCATTTTATTGTGTTATTGGGCGTTTCAGACGATACTGCCCGGAAATTGATGGGAATAAATACTTCTTACTGTATTCGTATAATGGCAGATAGGAGGAAACTTTAGGGTGAAAAAATTCCCAATTAAGAAAGCTACCAGCAATTTTGTGGAGATGTCAAAACTATTATACTTAACATATGAAGCCAATTTTTGATCTGACATTACATAACATTCTAAATGAAAGACTTGCAAAACTTGAAACATGAGGGTGCTGGGTTGGCTTGTAGATTACGTAAAATTTCATCTGCACCGTTCACAGCCCCTGGCTGTGAAAAACAACATGACAGATTTTCTAATGCATATATAATATGTATTTGAAAGCATCGCTTTGCGCTTTTCGGCCT
>JBGAVF010000126.1:0-8372 GCA_044228315.1 Bacteroidia bacterium
ATTCTGAATAAGATACCGGTGCTGAAACTACTGCAACTTACCGAAACAGCCGGAGGGGGAATGCTTTACAGCAAAGAGCATAACTTGTTTTATATGGAGGCATTTGCCGGCATCGAATATCCGTTCAATTTTATCAACGAACGGATGCGTCTGGGACTATTTGTGGTGCAGGCCGTTTCCAACAACTTCAAGTCGCCTCCCCAGCTGAAATTCACCATTGAAGTGTATGACCGGGCCAATAATAAATGGAACTATTAACCCCTGCACCGGTCCTGTTTTTCTATCAATAAGTCGTATTTTCGAAGCCACATGTATCCAACCCTTTCTTATTTTATTTACGACATTACCGGACATTATTTTCCGCTGCCTCTCTTCACCTTTGGCATCATGTTCGGCATATCATTCGCTTTTGCCTATTATATTTTTTATATCGAATTCAAAAGGAAAGAAAACGAGGGCATTCTGCATCCCCGAAGCGTAACCCGTCTTTTTGGGAAAACCGCATCCATGGGTGATATGCTTATTGGAGCCGGGGTTGCCGGTATTATCGCCTATAAAGTGATTGGTTTGTTCACGCATTATTCCGATGCCTCGGAGAATCCCCAGGACTATATAAAAACAATTGACGGCAGCGTACCCGGTTTTATTGTTGGAGCCGGGCTCTCTTTTGCCCTCTCTTATTTTGAAAACCAGAAGATCCGGAAACAATATCCTGAACCGGTAACACGTGAAGTGAATACCTATCCGCATGAACTGATGGGCAATATTTTTATGGTTGCCGCCGTGTGCGGACTCATCGGCGCCAAAGTATTTGATGCACTTGAAAACTGGGATGCGTTTATCAAGGATCCTGTGGAGCAGTTGATCTCATTCAGCGGGCTGACGTTTTACGGAGGCTTAATTTGCGGGGGCGCCGGCGTTATTATTTACACCCGAAAACATAATATCCCTTTGCTTCATTTGCTCGATATAGGGGCACCGGCCATGATGCTTGCCTATGGAGTAGGGCGCATTGGCTGCCATTTGGCCGGCGATGGCGACTGGGGCGTTGTTAATACCGCTCCTAAACCGGGATGGATGCAGGCACTCCCCGACTGGATGTGGAGTTTTACATACCCGCGCAATGTAAATCATGCCGGTGATGTGATACTTCAGGATGTACCCGGAAATTTTAATAATGCACTGGCTCAACCGGTGTGGCCGACCCCGTTTTATGAAGCCATCCTTGGCATCCTACTTTTCTTCCTTTTGTGGAGCATGCGCAAACGGTTAAAAACGCCCGGTCTGCTCTTTGGCATCTACCTTATAATTAATGGTATTGAACGTTTCTGTATTGAATTGATACGAGTGAACTCCCGCTATCATATCGGCAACTTTTCATTTACGCAGGCAGAGATGATCGCTACCTTTTTATTTATTGGAGGAATCGCATTAAGTACTTACGTATTGCTTCGCAAAAAAGACGTTTCTACTCAGGTATAATATATGACCCGTCCTGTATTGCTTACCCTGTTGCTTTCCTTGCTGTTGGTTGCATCCACGCAAGCACAGATCGATACGGCGCACTATTCAATTGTTCGTTTTCAGGTGGTCGACGGGGATACATTTCTGGTGGTGAACCTGAAGGAAGTCATTAAAAAGGGCAATAAGCGCCGAAGAAACGTAGATGACGAAAAACGATTTGCAAAGCTGGTGAGGGATGTGAAAAAAGCACTGCCTTATGCCAAGCTCGCCGCCTTCCGTATGCAACTCATTGAAGAAAATCTGGCCCGCATGGAAGATGATGATTTAAAAAAAGAATATCTGAAGCGAGCCGAAGCCGGCCTGAAAAAACAATTTGAAGACCAGCTTAAAAACCTGACCGTTGACCAGGGCAAAATTTTAATGAAACTGATATACCGGGAAACAGGGAAAACAACGTATTCCATCATCAAGCAATACCAGGGAGGAAGCAAAGCGTTCATGTGGAATACCTTCGGGAAGTTTTACGGACATAACCTGAAAGATGAATACGACCCGGCGGTTGAATATGAGATCGAATTTATAATTAAAAAACTGGGCTTCGAGTAACCGACATCATATGATTAGCTATCCGGGATGTAAGATCAACATCGGGCTGAATGTAATGCAAAAAAGGCCCGACGGGTTTCATGCCATTGAATCTGTATTCATACCGGTTCCCTGGCACGATGCACTTGAAATTATTCCGGACAACCGTGCCGGTGCACAAGGTGTACAGTTTACTTCATCAGGGCTTCCGGTACCGGGTAATACGGATGATAATTTATGTGTAAAGGCCTATCATTTACTGGCAACGGATTATGCCTTACCTCCGGCAAAAATTCACCTGCATAAAGTGATCCCGATGGGCGCCGGTTTGGGCGGTGGCAGCAGCGACGGAGCACATGCACTGATGCTGATCAACCAACTCTTCAACCTTAAAATAAAGACACCTGCATTAAAAAAATATGCTGCAGTACTTGGTAGTGATTGCCCTTTCTTTATTGATAACAAGCCGGCTTTCGTGTATGGTAGGGGGGAGAAAATGAAACCTGTTTCTGTGCCTTTGTCCGGACTTTTCCTGGTGATCATTCACCCCGGCATTCACATCAACACCGGAACAGCCTACCGCATGATCCAGCGAAAACCCTATTTAAAATCTTTGAACGGATTGGGCCAATGGAAACTAAGTACCTGGAAAAAATGGGCCGGCAATGATTTTGAAGGATATGCATTTGAACAGTTCCCCCTCATCAGAAAACTAAAAGAGTCGTTGTACACAAAAGGGGCCATCTATGCTTCCATGAGTGGCAGCGGGTCGGCTGTATTCGGAATATTTGCAAAACCTGTAGCTATTCCGGCTGCCTGGCGTAAATACACCGTTTTTTCTGTTGAAATTCCCTAACAGTAAGTCGATTTCTATGGAATCCGGACCCTTTCATGATGCCAATTCCACTATTTTGAATCGTTTTAAACAGCGCCCTGATGCAGCAGTACACAGACTTTTCTCAATTTCTTGCAAAAAAACATTGCAAATGGAAAAGAATAAGAAAAAGCAAACACGCTTTCGATTGATAAAAAACACGGCATTATTTATATTTATTTCTAACTTTGTCTAGTAAAAAAACAAACCCTTTATGGATACCCCTAAAAAAAATATAATTCTCGTACCCACTGATTTCTCGGATGTTGCAAATCATGCATTGGAATTTGCCATAGGTGCTGCAAAAGCATTTAACGATTCTATTATGCTGTTGTTTATACATGATATTGGTAATGCCATCACATCATTATTCTCCACGAATCTGGATAATCCTCAGCATCAGATGATTCATGAAGCGGCGCAGGCACGTTATGATTCTCTGAAACATGAAATCTGGGATAAGCATAACATCATGGTGAATTTTACCATAAAAGATTCTCATCAGATTTATAAAACCATTGTTGATACGGCAGAAGAACTTGAATGCGAGAGTATTATCATGGGATCGCACGGTATTCACGGCACCAAACACATTATCGGTACCAATGCTTCACGGGTGATCAGTCATGCCAAGATCCCGGTGGTTGTGGTAAAGAACCGGCCATTTGGAGAAGGATATAAAAGCATTGTATTCCCGGTGGATGTGCATGTGGAAACCCGTCAGAAAATTTCCTGGGCTATTGATCTGGCGAAGAAATTTAACTCAACCATACATGTTATTTCGTATAAAAAACACGATGAGTTTCTACGTCAGATGGTAGCCGGTAATATGCACCGGGTTGAAAAGCGATTTGATGAAGCCGGTGTTAAATACACGGTACGTACCCTTGAATCGAGTGCCCATTTTGAGAAGGAGACAATCAAATATGCGGTTGAGATCAATGCAGACCTGATACTTACCGTAACGCAGCCGGAATCGGGATTTGCCGAGTTCATCATCGGCTCGTCAACGCAGCAAATCGTGAATCATTCACCGGTTCCTGTAATGACATTGACTCCACATGCCATCGGCGCTATTGATGTACCGGGCTTGTAAGAAACCGGGTTATCTTTTTTCGTTAAGACCTGTATTTATTTTCTGGTATCCTATGAGTTCATCATAGTTATACATGTAGTTTTTCTGATAGAAGAAAAAGTAGTAATCATTTTCCGTTTCATAATGATTCCCTTCTGTTTCTGAAACATCTGATTCGCCGTTTCCGTCGGTAATTGCATACATGTAATTGTAATACCCTTGCTTAAGCAGCACAGTGCATTGGTATATTTTTCTCGATTCATTATACACCATACGGTATTTTTCACCGGGTTTCCAGTTATTGAAAGCGCCCAGAACATATACCGCACGGTTTTGATCCTGGCTGAATTTATTTAGTGTGAATGTAACCCAGGCATAATCCATCTGGTTCTGTTCGGTAGTTGTTCGGCTGTAAATAATATAACGGCCGTTGAAATCGGTCATCATCAAATGCTGCTTATCCCCTCTGGCTTCGTCCGGCTTCAGCAATACATGAATCGCTGTATCAATGTACTTTGATGATACATTTTGTCCAACCGACCGTATATTACGTATGTCGAATGTACGAAACTCATTGCCACCGAAAAAGAGGTTACCTTCTTCAAAATCATAATTGTACACCGGTCCGTTGATATATTTGGGTTTAAGCGTGGTGAGGGCATTATCCCACCGGCCGTTCTGAAGTATTACCAGGTGTGCATCGGTATAAGGCGACGGGATCTCGGCAGCCATTCGGTTGATGAACACGAACGGAAAAGTCTGTTTTCTTATTAACTACATAGCATCGGGCCGTAAAAAGAATCTCCTGCTCGTTGAAATTACGAAATACTTTTAACAGGTAGTTGCCACCGAACTTCACATTCATGGCTTCAGTAGGAAACGCCGTTTGATAATGGATATACTTTTGGTACGTATTGGATGATGATACAAAACCGGTAATCTGCTCAAACGTATTTCCGCTGAGGTATTCATTGGGCATGAGATTCACAGGAAGCCACTGTGCATTGCATAATACCAGCGTAAACATCAGGTTTTCATTCACCGGTCTCAGTATATCAAAACTGATATCGAGGTGTTCGGATGAATTCAGGTTGATTACCGGATAAGAGTATTCATTGATATCAGAGGTAACAACCACCGACTGCACCGCTTCATCGTATGTAACATTATCGAGTGGCTGTGATCCGGTTTGGGCTTGCAACGCACTGCAGAAGAACAGGCTGCTAATTGCTTTCCAGCACCATGATCTCATCAAAGAGTTTTTCATATTGTATCTGATATTCTTTTAACCGGTTATTGGTTGTTTCGTAATCCTTCTGCAACTGCAGATAAAATTCCTTGTTTTTAATATTCTCTTCTTTGCCCAAAAGTTCTTCCTGGGTGATTTTGGTTTTTTCAAGGGCGGCTATTTCACTTTCACATTTTTCAAATTCCTGTTTCACTTTCCGCAGCCGGTTCTGCTGTTCATTCTTAGGATTCTGGGGTGAAGCAGTGACGGGTGCTTTCTGCACCGGAGCCTCCACCACTTCCGTTTCTTTTTTCTTTTCGGCCAGGTGCTTTTGCCGGCGGTTTTCCATCCAGTCCATCCATTCATCGAAGGTGCCCGGATATTCTTTCAGCTGGTGGTCTTCGATCCACCATATTTTATTTGCGGTCTCGCGAATGAACTGACGGTCGTGTGAAACTATGATGAACGAGCCTTCATAATTCTGTAACGCCTGGGTAAGGATATTCACACTCTGATAGTCGAGGTGATTCGTAGGCTCATCCAGCATGAGGTAATTGGCATCACTTAAAATTGTTTTGGCGAGGGCGATTCGGGCCTTCTCTCCCCCACTCAGCACCTTCAGCTTTTTAAACACTTCATCACCGGTGAAAAGAAAACACCCCAAAACGGTTCGAATCTCATTTTCTGTTCTTTTAGGAGCCGAATACTGCAGTTCCTCCACCATATTGTGGCGCATATCGAGGCTTTCCAGCTGGTGCTGTGCGTAGAATGAAGGGATCACATTGTACCCCATCTGCACCTTACCATCGTGGGGCTCGGTACCGGCTATAATACGCAGTACGGTCGACTTTCCGAGACCGTTGGCTCCGATCAGGGCAATTTTATCTCCGTTTATGATCTCGGCATGTGCATCTTTCAGAATGATCTGTTCCCCGTAGGTTTTTGTGATATGTTCCAGCTTGCTGATAAGGCGTCCCGGTTTTTGCGCAATACGGAATTCGAAATTCACCACTGCAGCCGCATCGGAAGGCGCTTCTACCTTTTCCATTTTGTCCAGCATCTTTTCCTTGCTTTTCGCCATAGAAGCTTTGCTGGCTTTGGCTTTAAAACGATCGATGGTACGCTGTGTCTGCCGTATCTGCTGTTGCTGATTCTGGTATTGATTCAATTGTATCTCATCCCGCATCTCCTTCTCTTCCATGTAATAGGTGTAGTTGCCCGGATATATGGTGATCTTCTGATTCGCAACTTCCACAATCTTTGTCACCAGGCGGTCGAGGAAATAACGGTCGTGTGACACAATTATTATGGTACCATCATACGTTTTCAGGTACTCTTCAAGCCACATTATAGAAGGTAGGTCGAGGTGATTCGTGGGCTCATCCAGCATCAGCAGGTCGGGATGTTGCAGGATGAGCTTGGCCAGCATCACCCGCATACGCCATCCCCCGCTGAATTCTTTAAAGGGCCTGTCGAGGGCTTTGGTTGAAAATCCCAGTCCTTCCAGCAGTTCTTCGGTACGGTGTTCCATTTCATACCCGCCCAGCACCTCAAACTCATGTTGCATGTCACTGAGTTTATGAAGGTTCTCATCACTGTAGTCGGTTTCAATTACATGCAGAAGCTTTTCCATTTCGTCTTTCAGAAAAAGTGCCCGGTCGAAGGCACTCATGGCAACCTGCTTTATGCTGTCTTCTGTTTCAAAGCTCAGCAGGTCCTGATTGAAAAAACCCAGACGTACCTTATTCTGACGGGAAATGTTCCCTTCCGCTGGTGTATACTCCCCCATGATGATACGGAGCAAGGTACTTTTTCCGGTACCGTTTAGTCCAATGAGTCCGATGCGTTCATTGGGGTGTATATGCCAGGAGGCATTTTTATAAAGGGTTCTTCCGCCAAATTCGAAAGTTATATTATTTAAAGCAATCACGCTGCGAAGATAGCAGTTGGCGGGCACTTTCAGGAGTGCTTGCGAACCCTGCTTCGCAATTCTTAAGAAATAAAACGGGAAGATGTTTTACCCTATCTGATTTTCCATATTTTTGAAGCATACAAAAACCGGTCAAATTTACAATCGTTTGAAAAATTCGTCTGGACTGCCCGGCACACCAGAAATGCTGTTCGCTGTTCAACACAACTGAAATTTATGCAATCATACATAGCTATTTTACGGGGTATAAATGTGAGTGGTAAGAATATGATAAAGATGGATGCTTTAAAAGATGTATTGCGTTCGCTGGGATTTACCGATGTGGTAACGTATATACAAAGTGGTAATGTCGTATTTAAAAAGGACAAATCCCCGGTGCATAAAATGGAAGATATAATACGTCGGGGTATACATGAACATTTTGGGTTCGACATACCGGTTCGGGTTATTGAAGCTGAGAACCTGAAACGCATTATGGAAGCCCACCCCTACCGCAAACGCACCTCTGAAAACAAGTTACTTCACATTACCTTTCTGACAACGGTTCCAACTCCGGAACACCTGGAAAAGCTTCGAAATTTCGTGTCCCCTCCCGATGAATTTACGATCGTGCAGGATGCTGTTTATCTTTATTGTCCGGGAGGCTATGGTAATACCAAACTGAGCAATGCCTTTTTTGAGAGCAAGCTAAAGGTAGGAGCTACCACGCGGAATATTAATACGATACTGGAATTGCTTTCCCTCGCCGGGCTCCGCACGAATGAGTAACATGATGAAACCTATATTTGAAATCCCCTCATTTTTGACGAAGCAGGAAGCGTCGGCTTTATGTGCTAAGTACAACCGGGGATTTATTTATTACCGTAATCCGGTGTACCGGTTCAAGGGTATTGATGTTGACCTTGAAGAAGAGTCATGGCTTTTGTTGCGTCTGCTTGAACACCGGATCATTGCGAAGAAGGGAGACATTGAACTACTGAGGGTGCAAAAGCTGAGTGCATCTGTGAAAGTAGTTGATGCATTTCATGTGCACACACAACCATTCTCTTTTGTTGTTTTCTTAAACACGTTGTACACAGGTGGGGACTTTATTTATATCAATGAAATGTATGAAGAAAAGAAAGCCCGGAAGCGTACCGGAAAACTGCTTTTTTTTACGGGTGACATACCCCATAAAGTTACGCAGGTGACTACGGGGGATCGGTTCACGCTGGTT
>JBGAVF010000127.1:0-8311 GCA_044228315.1 Bacteroidia bacterium
CTAAAAGTTCATTCGCATTTGAAAAAAGGCACATAACGATAAACCTCTTTAAATTATTAAATAGTATCAAAAAGAACTTTTCAATACAAGTGATTTTATATTCCAAATGGCTGTTATATTTCTTTTGCTCAAAATTGGTTATTCAATATACTTTTCTTGTTTTAACAGGAAATCAATATTTTATAATATCCAAGTCTTCCCTGAATTATCTAAGCTGTCTTCAATAAAGGAAATGTCTTTTGATAACCTATTTGATAAAGTCAGTCCAAGATAAAAAGTGGCTCTTGATAAACCTACATATAAATATTTTAATAACTGTTCATTGGTCATTTCTTTCTTTTGTAATTCATCAATATTGTGGAAGAATACAGCTTCAAACTCTAAGCCTTTAATGACTTTGACAGAGAAAACGCGTACTGTATTCTTATCTCCCAAAACTTGCCCATCTCTGCATGGTTTAACAAGAATACCAGCATCTGCGAGAGTATCCAGATCTCCTAATTTCGTCGCAAAGTTTTCAAGATGATCCTCCTCAGGAAGAAATATTGCGATTGAAGGAATTGAATATCCGTAAGCGCGATTAATTTCTATGATTCGATGTGCTATCCACTCTAATTTTTCATCTTCATTTTCTGAAATGAAAATCAATGGCTTTGGTTCTGCTTCGTCTCTCTCGATATATGATTCATAGGTAGCATCTATTCCAGTAGATTCTTTATAAATAGCTTTTGCCAATGCAAGTAATGTTGGACTTTGGCGATATGAAATCTGCAAATCTTTTATTTCACTATTAGGAACTAATTTTGTGAAATCATCCCAAGACGTAATACCTTCTGATGTCATACGTTGCATTATGTCCCCAGATAGCGTTACAGATGAGATTTCAGGATTGCTAAAACTATTAATAGCCATCAAATCTATAATTGAGAAATCAGAAGCTTCATCAATGCCGATAACAGGTTTGCAGTTTTCTTTAAACCCATGGATGTAAGGATGACTTATGTTCTCAAATTCATTTGGTGCTGATCTATATAATTTGAGAATGATGGTATTTATAAAAAGAAGCAACAAAGCTTGTTCATCTGAATGAATACGGCTATTATTATCCTTCTTTACCAATTCTTCTAGAATTGTCAAATTCCAATTTTGAGATTTTAAATTTAATTGTTCTCTCCTATATTTTTTGTAAACCATTGGTACTTCTCTAAGAATATTTGCAACAATTCCTTTGGTTATTCGTTCAAAGTATTTTTTAAAGTATGCTGCTTGACCTAATGAATCATACTCATTCTGATCTGAGACTTCAGGAATAAGTTCAATTAATTCCTTGTCTCGCTTAGTAAGCCGAGTACTCCTGTCAAATTTCAAAATTGATTGCTTTCTGCAAATTGCTTTGAGTTTTGTAAATATCTCACGTTCTAAATCCATTGCGGCCATTCCGTCATTTTCATCAAAGTCCTCTTGCTCTATTTCTGCCTCATCATCTCCTTCTTCTGAATCTGGTTCTTGAGCTTCATTATTCCATTTTGCAATAAGTGCAGTAAGTAACTGATTTCTTTGAGTATCTTTTTGTACAATAATTTGAATCCTTCCTGCGACTTGTTTGATCTGATCTGAATAAACTTTTGCAATGTCTTCTGTTTCCTCTTTATAGTTATTATTTAGGTTTATATATAGAAGAATTAATTCTTCTATAGAATTTATATTACCCTTGAGTTCTATAAAACGTTGAATGGAATTTCCAAGTTCTTTCCATTTGAAAAAAGTAACATCAATATCTTTAACTTTGTTCAATTTATCGTTTTGGAATCTTAAATAGAAATTGTTTAGTCCATCAATAATTAGTGAGAGATTATTTGATGTGTTAGAAAATAAATTATTACCTTTTAACTTATTGAAAAAAAGGAAGGGCCGCTTAGAATCAGTTACTAAACGGTACATTCTGACCATTTGGTTTTTATGTAATGGCCATACTTTTACCCTTTCCGCATCTGCCGTTAGTTCTTCTAATTTCATACTATTCCTTAAAAATAAGGCGAGTAATTCGTTTGGCGAGAAAAATATCCAACTTGTTTTCTGGTTAAACAATTTGTCCTTCTGAGATTGAGTAAGTGTTTTGTATTCTTCTATTGAGGGTGAGATAAGAAATTTAATTCTTTGGATTAAGGAAGTTGTTTTACCTGTTCCAGGCCCTCCATTTATGATCAAAGTGCCATCAAATACTTTTGATCGTTTAATCGTTTCTTGTTGAGGGTCTAGAATAGGTTGATAACGTAATTCCGCATATTTACGGATAAAGCTTTGTGCTTTGGAAAGTATCGCTAGTTTTTCTTTCTCTTTTGCTTCAATTCTTTGAATTAATAATTCCGCATCAATATCTGTGGACTTTTGTAATAGTTCCTTTTCCCTATCTATTTCTATTTGAAGATTTAAAATTTCGGATATCGTTCTATATGAATACGATCTCGGATCGTTTGCGAGTTTCATTAGAATATCCGTTGCATATGAACCTTCTTCTTTACCAGGAGTATAGGTGGCCCGATTAAAAATCTCAATTTCAATTTGCCCCTTAGGAACTGTTAAGGAATGTTTACCTTCATGATATAGAATTAAAATCTCGCCTAATTTTAAATTTTTATAGATAGCTCTCCCATCATTTGTATATGTGGTTGGATTAACTAACTGTGTTGTTATGGGATTATTATTAAAATCGCGAACAATAGTACTTTCACCATTATTTTGATTATTTACCAACCAAATTTGCTGATCCTCATTGTTGTAAAAAACCCGTGATCTTGCAATTGCTGCATTGGTTGCTCCAATCGTAATTTCGGCTTCACGATGTTTTTGAATTTTATCGGCAATTTCTTCAATACCTTCTTTCATAACGGTTATAAATTTGAATTTTAAGGGATTTAGTTTTATGACAAAATAAGCAATAAAAGCTACAATTCTCACCTTTACAAATTATAATTTATGAGCCAACTATTAACAAAAAACAGCCCCCGATAACGGAAGGCTGTTTTATATGAATTCGAATCCTTACAATAAGAAACTACACCGTCACTTCCAGCTTATTCGCTTTCCGGCGCTGGATGGTTACGCCTTTTACCATGGTAGGTTCGGGGTTGCCGTTGTATGATACAGGCCCTTGATGGAGAAGGTACCTTCGGCGTCGGTGGTGGTGCTGTATTTCACCGAGTCGGTGCCGGCTTCCAGCAGTTCCACCTTGGCACCTGCGGCTGGGGTTTGGTCGGCTTTGGTAACGGTACCTCCGGTGCGGGTGGTGTAGCTATGGCTGTTGTCGATACCACGGGCCGAGTCATAACCGGCCACAAATCCCGGGTACGTTTTGCGGAAAGTATAAACCAACGCATCCATCTCCCCATCCACCAGTCCATTCAACTGCTTCATTTTATCATTGAGAAGCTGCAGGGCTTCCTTGCGGGATGCACGGGCAGCTTTCGGGGCCCCGGCCACCTCCGCAAAGGCTTTGTGTGCAGCATCGAGCTCGGCAATAATGGCCGGTGTAATGCCGTAGTCACCCAGTTTGCCGGCATAGGCATTCGATAATTCATAGATGTCGCGGGCCAGCGCATCCAGACCGGATGCGCCCAGCTTCGCGGCTTTGGTGGGGGCGATCTTCACCTTTCCCAGCAGTTCCTTCTCTTCGTTGGCCCGAGCATAGGCCTGCAAGGCAGAGGCATGCAACATCAGGCTCTCTACCAGGGCTTTTTTGCTTGCCCGTTTGAGGTCTGTAATACCCTTGATGGGGGAGGCATATTTTTGGGTGAGACCCTTGATCTCGTCGAGAAGGGTGTTAAAGGCCGATACCTTGGCATCTAAGGCCGGTAAGGTGGCAATAATGGATTGGTTTTTCTGGCAATACAGGGCCAGGGAATCATACATGCTCATACGAGCATTGAAATTACTATTCATAATACTGTTTATTTAATGGGTTATTAATTTTAATTCTTTGGGTTGTTTTTTTCTGGTTTTTATAGGTTGAGGGTTCCGAAAGCCGAATGAGGTTTACGGACCCCGGATCCGGCGGAAAGCTTCAGGAAAAATAGGATTTGGCGCGTCACTTACGGTTTTGCGATCGGGAATCATCCTTATCCGCACTTCCATCCGGGTATTCCGAACGGTTCGCAGCGATGTGCGAACGGGACGAATTGTTATCCGAACGGTTCGCAGCGATGTGCGAACGGGACGAATTGTTATCCGAATGGGTAGCAGCGATATGCGAACGGGACGAATTGTTATCCGAACGGGTCGCAGCAATGTGCGAATGGAACGAATTGTTATCCGAACGGGTCGCAGCGATGTGCGAACGGGAAAATTTGTTATCCGAACGGGACGCAGCAACGTGCGAACGGGAAAATTTGTTTTCCGAACGGGTAGCAGCGACGTGCGAACGGGTCGAAGCGTTCTCCGAACGAGAATCAGGGTCATCCGAACGAGGTATGTCAGGCCGCGAACCGGGAACGGGGTCATGTTCCCGGGGAGGAAGAGGATGTTCTCTGCATGCCGGGGGGTATTCCGGGACGTCAGGAGCATCGGAAAAAGCATCCCGGGCGAATGCATGCGGGATGAGATCGAATCGTTTTTATCGGTTGTTTTCATCGTTGCCGGTTTTATTAGTTGCAGAAATGAATACGGGGACAAACATATATACAAAAACATATTCCTGTCAAGGGGGGTAAAAGCTATAGTTCCACTTTGTAATGCAGAGTTTAGTCCCTGTCTGCATTTGCGCCGAAAAAAAATTTGAAAAAAGTCGGATTTTGAAAAGCTATAGTTCCACTTTTTGAAAAAAGTACCCCGAAGTTGTCGGGGTGTAGATGGTAAATGGTAGGTGGTCGATGGTACCCCGAAGCTATCGGGGGGCCTTCGTGCTTTAAGAAGTGAAGAGTGAAGAGTAAAAAGTAAAGCGAAAATGTTAGGGGGCAGGGCGAACGCCTGCCCATGACGTGAAGGTAGAATCAAAGAAAATGTTTTATTACAACCGAAGCGTTGGGAAAGGTCACGACCTGTCCTTGACGGGGTATCGTTTTATAATAATAATAGGATCAGCAGGCCACCCTTCGACAGGCTCAGGATGACATTACGCTGTTTGGGCTCCGCTCGGCATGACACACATCTTTTTACCGGTATCCTTCGATCCGCATGAGGCGGAAGACGGTACGAATGAATCTTATGATTCAACAAATGATCTGCGACCCTTCCGGGAACGGAAGGGTCGAAATACATATTATTCGTTTCTATAAATGTGTCATCCCTTCGGGATGATTGCTCAAAACAGGCCGCCCCGCTGGGGTGGGCATTCTGTCCCCCACGGTTGAAACCGTGGGCTATGTTCATGTGAATTCTGATTGTCTCAATGGTTTTAACCATGGGCACACGGGATACGAAGGATCTTCATGAAAAACGGGCTTTTTTTTTCGGAAAATCTGCTATTTTTACACAAACTATAAAGCAAAACCTGAATACCTATGTTGTTAGAACAGGTGTTTTACAACTATTATGCCCCGGAAGATAAAGAGCGTTTGGTTACGCTTCTTAAAAAACACAGCCTGCTTCCTATTATCGAAGATTCAGTAACGGAGATGTCGAAACTGCTCAATGCCTCACAGGGTAACCCCGGATGTCGAAACTGCTCAATGCCTCACAGGGTAACCCCGTTGGGGCCTTGCCCATTGCACAGATCTTCGCCAATACGCTGGTACAGATGAATGACCTGATATTCCGGTTGCCGGAAGGGGATTCGCGGCGTGAATTGCAACAGAATACCGCACAGCTGGGCATGCGTATCATGTTTTATACCGTGGGGAAACTGCCCGGACAAAAAGAGGAAATTTTACTCGCCCTGCAGGAGCAGTTTAAAAAAGTGAGCGAGAAACACGGGTACGATTACAAGGATATCGACAGCTTACTCAACCTCTCACCCATCATCAGCATGATGGAAGCGGAAAAGAGTCTCACCTTTTCAGAAGACCAACAGGCCTCTTACCTGAGTACACGGGAAGTGTTACTCCGGTTTCCTTCGGCCCGTGTGCTGAATGTGCTGTCGTTTACCTTAAAACAGCAGGGCAAGATCACCTCACGGAGTTTATTCGAGGGATTGTTTGCCCCCGACAATACCAACACCATGGAATGGCCCAAAGAGGATGTGAGTTTCCTGGCCTATTTGTTTTATTCCCTCATCAATCAGCGATTGCTGGTGGCGGAAGGGGGTAAGGGCTATTTTAAGGCATTGGAGAAATTGTTTACCGACGAAGACGGGAATCACTATCCGGCCGAGCGTCTTAAGAAACTTTGCTTTGCGGTGAATCAGGAGCGACGCAAGTTCACCACCACCAAAAAAGAAGTGGATGAGTTGGTACAAAAAATTGCCGGCATGGCCCTGTAAATTATACATCCATGTCGTCGTCGGCAGTTTCGGTACTCTCTGCTTCGGGCAGCATGCGTTTGGCTTCCGCCTCATCCAGCATTTCCACACTGCGCAACCGGCGCTGTATGGCCTTGGTTCGTTTACCCATCACATCGTCGAGGGTATCGAGTCCGCTCTGAATATTCTTTTGTGCCTTTTGCATCAGCCCGCCGAAGTTGTCAAATTCTTTTTTCACGGCACCCAATACCTTCCACACTTCACTGCTGCGTTTTTGTATGGCCAGGGTACGAAATCCCATTTGCAGGCTGTTGAGTATGGCTGCCAGGGTGGTGGGGCCGGTAACTACTATTTTATACGTTCGCTGTAAGTCTTCCAGCAAGCTGGCTTTTCGCACCACCTCGGCATAGATCCCTTCAAAGGGCAGAAACATGATTCCAAAATCGGTGGTATGCGGAGGGTCAATGTATTTCTCACTGATGTCTCGGGCCATTTTCTTTATGGTCGTTTCCAGATTTTTCTGCGCCTGTTCTACCAGGCTTGCATCGCCGGTATCGTACGCCGTTTGCAACTGTTCATACACATCTTTCGGAAATTTGGCATCTACCGGTAGCCATACCTGTGCATCGGAGGCATCGCGCCCCGGCAGTTTAATGGCAAACTCCACCAGGTCGGCGCTGCCTGCTTTGGTTTTTACGTTGGCGGCATACTGATCGGGAGCCAGTATTTGTTCCAGCAACATACCCAGCTGTACCTCTCCAATACCTCCCCGCATCTTTACATTGCTCAGCACCTTTTTTAAGCCCCCTACATCCTGTGCCAGTGTCTGCATTTCCCCCAGCCCTTTCTGCACTTCAATGAGTTGCTTGCCCACCGTATCGAAACTTTGTCCCAGCCGGTCACTCAGGGTTTTCTCCAGCTTTTCTGCTACCGTTGCGCGTATGCTCTCCAGCTTACCGGCGGTATCGGTTACCAGATCGAGCTGCTGCTTTTCAAGCTGTGCAAACTTTTCGCGCTGCAAATCATTGAAGGATTTTACGTTCCGGTCGAAGGCTTGCTGAAACCCGTTGAAGGCTTCCGAAAGCGCACTGCTCAATTCGCTCCGGTTGTCTTTGGCCAGGGTGGCATTCTCCTGACGGTTTATTCGGAAATCCTCTTTCAGGTTGTTTTCCATGCGCGTAAGAGCGGCTGAAAAAAGTTCCAGACGGCCCGTTACATCGGCCTGCTGCGATGTATTGCGCCAGATGAGTACCTGCATTACAATTATTATAGCGCACAAAAGCAAGATCAAATAAATCAGTAGTTCCATACAAAGCGGGGTTGGTTTCTTTCAAAAATAGGGAATGCACCGGTATCATTGCGACGCACAGAAAAGAATAACGCATAAAAATATCTATAACAAATTCTTACATTCGCTTACCATTTCCTGATGGTATTGCATGTTGTGATACCGCATCAGAAATTGCTTCCCATGACGCCAAAACAAAAACAGCAAACCAATTCCACACACGCCTTCTAATTCCTTATTGCTATGTTCAGAACATCATACATCTGCCTGCTGATTTTCATCTTCGCGGCATCGCCCGGCTTTGTAATGGCACAGGCCGTGATGCCAACCCCGGACGGCACACCGCCACAACAAACGCTTCAGCCTTCTGCGGTATATTCCGTATCGTGCAGCGGATTGCTGGCCTTGCCTACCTCCGATATTAAATGGAGACCTGCCTTAACGCTTCAAACCAAGGAGTCGGAACCCCTCGCTCCCGATCATGAAAAAACCGAAGCGATAAAAGAAGAAAAGACCCGGCTCAAAGAAGCGGCGTTAAACAAAACCAATGCTACGGAAGCGGCCAATGGTGTGGTAACGCCGGTGGTGGGTATGAATTATCCGGGAAACAATAACAACGGCATGTCGCCCAT
>JBGAVF010000128.1:0-8230 GCA_044228315.1 Bacteroidia bacterium
ATTTACCACCTACCATCTACCGCTTCGGCAGTTTGATCCTGTAATCCACATCGGCCCGGCCTTTGGTGATGTCGTTGAGGCGGCTTTTCAGCATCTCACGTTTCAGGGGGGTAAGGTAATCCACGAACAACTTTCCGTCAGTATGGTCGTGTTCGTGCTGGATCACGCGGGCGGCTTTCCCGTCGTATTCTTCAATATGTTTATTGAAATTTTCGTCGTAATATTCAATCGTGATCTTCTCTTTGCGGCTCACATCTTCACGAATACCGGGTATACTGAGACAGCCTTCATTGAAGGGCCATTTCTCTCCGTCTTCTTTTTTAATGCGGGCGTTGATAAACACCTTTTTAAACCCTTTCAGTTTCTCCTCGTCGAGGGGTTCGGCATCCACCACGAACAGGCGAATGGGGTACCCTACCTGAGGGGCGGCCAATCCCACGCCACTGGCAGCGTACATGGTTTCGAACATATTGGCAATCAGCTTCTTTAAATCGGGATAATCGGCTGTAATGTCGGTGCACATTTTACGCAAAACGGGGTCTCCGTACTGAGTAATCGGTAAAATCATGCTGCAAAAATAGGGCATTCCTTTGTACTTTAAACAGGGAATAATGGCATAAGAAGCAATACGGCTCATATCGTTATATTTGCACCCGTATGGGAGGCAAACGAACCGATAAGATCTCAGGCATCTTACAGGAAGAATTAGGAACAATTTTTCTGCACCACGGCCGCGACTGGTGGGGAGGGGCATTAATTACCATCAGTGGTATAAAGGTAACCCCCGATCTGGGTGAGGCTTGGGTATACCTGAGCATGTTCCACGAAAAGAAACGCGATATGGTGATGCAGGCGGTGGAGCTCCATGCCAAAGAGATACGGCATGAACTGGCCCGGCGCATTAAAAATCAGGTTCGGGTGATTCCGGTGCTTAAATTCTACCTCGATGAAACCCTCGATGAGGTGAACCGTATGGAAAACCTGCTGAAAAACCTCGACATCCCGAAGGATGCTCCCAAAGTGAACGAAGACGATTACAAAAAAATAGACTAACCCCTCAAGAAAAAATATACATGCATTACGACCCGATTAAAGATACCGTAGGGAATTTTTTTAACCGAGCCCCTTTTCTCCGAAAACTTTTCTACCGCCTGCTCGACCTCTTACTGCTCCGGTCATGGCACATACACAAGGAATTCAAGGCCTGGGCCAAGGATCATCCCAAAGCCCATATTCTGGATGCCGGCTCCGGTTTCGGACAATACACCTTTTACATGAGCAACTTCAACCCATCTTACCAGATTCTGAGTGTGGATGTGAAAGAAGACTATATGGCCGACTGCAACTCCTTCTTTAAGCAAATAGGACGTACCAATGCCTTCTTTAAAGTGGAAGACCTTACCTAATTCAAGCAGGACAATGCCTTCGATTTCATTCTGTGCGTGGATGTGATGGAGCATATACTGGAAGATGTGGATGTGTTCCGTAATTTCAATGCCGCCCTTAAACCCGGAGGCTTGGTGCTCATCAGCACCCCAAGCGACAAGGGAGGCAGCGATGTGGACCATAACGACGGGGAGTCATTCATCGGCGAACACGTGCGCGACGGGTACAATATTGATGAGATCAGACAAAAACTCCAAACGGCCGGCTTTAAGAAAATTGATGCCCGTTACAGCTACGGTACCCCGGGTAAAATAGCCTGGCGCCTCAGCATGAAATACCCGATACAGCTGCTGAATGCATCCAAAGCATTCTTTGTGCTGATCCCTTTTTATTACCTGCTGGTGTATCCGTTCTGCTATATCCTGAATTGGATGGACACAAACGGCAACCATGCCGAAGGTACCGGGTTGATTGTAAAAGCCTGGAAAGAGTAAGCTGATTGTGTGGCCCCGTTCACCGAAAACTGATTTCGCTCAATAGGGGTATGTGCCGTGGCAGTTAGATTTGCCGTTCATTAAACGAATTGTACGAACGAATAAGCTATTTTCAATTTATGATAATTGACGAGATCAACGAAAAATACAAGGCCCTGGGGCAAAACCCGGAGGTGTTTCTGGAAGGACTGAAACACAATAAACTCATCACCTACTGGGATTATATACAAACCGATACCCTGCTCACCCTTCAGAAAACACGTACCGACTTTCCGGATGAAGCCATCTTTGTGATGTACCATCAGGTAACGGAGCTTTATTTTAAGATGATCCTGCATGAGATCCATCAGATCATACATCATCCTGCCCTCACCGGTGCTTTCTTCACAGCCCGCCTGGAGCGTATCAACCGTTATTTCGGCATTCTCACTTCTTCCTTTGCGGTGATGCGCGATGGGATGGAGCTCGAACAATACCTGCAGTTTCGCAATTCACTCACCCCGGCCAGCGGATTTCAGAGTGCCCAGTACCGCCTCATCGAGATCAGCTGCACCGACCTGAAAAACCTGGTTGATAACAGGGTTAAAGCGTCTATGGCAGCCGGTGAGCACAGTATTGAGGAAATGTTTGAATCCATATACTGGCAGGCAGCCGGCAAGGACCATAAAACCGGAAAGAAAACACTGACCCTTCAGTTGTTTGAAGAAAAATACCTGGCTATGTTCATTCATACGGCCAAATCGTATAAAGAAAATAACCTGGCCCGTCGCTATTTCAGTTTGCCGGAATCGGAGAAAACCGATGCCCTGCGCGATGCCCTGAGAGGACTTGACCGGGCCGTGAATATCGACTGGCCTATGGTACATATCAATACCGCCTCGCGTTACCTCGACAACGGTACCGAAAGCAAGGAAGCTACCGGAGGCAGCGAATGGAAAAAATACCTGCATCCCAAATACCAGCGACGCATCTTCTATCCGGAGCTGTGGAGCGCAGATGAACTCACACACTGGGGTGAATAAAAACCGGTGTATCTTTTTTGAATAATCTAAAACTTGCATTGAATTTATGATAACGTATGTATCGGCCGATGAGGCTGTATCGGTGATTGAAAGTTTTGAGCATGTGTTTGTACATGGAGGGGCCGCATTTCCGCAACGCCTCATGAATGCCCTGGTAAAACGTCATGAAACCTTAAAGAATGTAGAACTTATGCATATCCATACCGAAGGGAAGGTGGATTATGCAAAGCCAGAATACAGTGAAGCGTTCCGGGTAACCAATTTCTTTATCGGCGGCAATATGCGCCCCTACCTCAACCACGCCAACATACAGTATATGCCGGTGTTTCTGAGTGAGATCCCCGGTATTTTCCGTAAAAAGGTATTGCCGGTCGACACGGCTATTGTGCAGGTGTCGGCCCCCGATCATCACGGCTTCTGCTCTCTCGGCGTATCGGTGGATGTGGCCCGCGCTGCCACCGACATGGCTAAAAAGATCATTGCCCTGGTGAACCCGAATATGCCCCGCTCGCACGGCGACGGGCAGATACATTATTCCCGTTTCACCCGTGCCGTATATACGCTCGATCAGCTTCCTGAAATGCTTACCCCCGATGCCACCGAAACAGAACTGGCTATTGGCAGGCACTGTGCCGGCATGATCGACGACGGTTCCACCCTGCAAATGGGTATTGGCGGTATTCCCAATGCGGTGTTGCAATGCCTGCACAACCATAAAAACCTGGGTGTGCATACAGAGATGTTCAGCAACGGCATTCTGCCTCTGGTTGAGAAAGGAATCATCAACGGAAGTAAAAAGCGGATGCACGTAGGCAAGATCGTATCGGCCTTTGCCATGGGAAGCCGTCAGTTGTACGATTTTATTCACGACAATCCCATGGTGGCCATGCTCGATGCCACGTATGTGAACGATGCCTCGGTGATACGCAAGCATGATAAAATGGTTGCCATCAACAGTGCCATTGAAATTGACCTTACCGGTCAGGTGTGTGCCGATTCAATCGGCAGTTCTATTTACAGCGGGGTAGGAGGGCAGATGGATTTCATCCGCGGGGCTTCCCTGAGTAACGGGGGCAAACCCATCATCGCCATACAGTCGGCAACGGCCAAAGGGGTTTCGAAAATTGTTCCCATGCTGAAGCTGGGAGCCGGGGTGGTAACCACCCGTGCCCATGTGCACTATGTGGTTACCGAATTCGGGGTGGCCGACCTGTACGGTAAAACGGTGGCCCAGCGTGCCAAGGCGCTCATTGCCATTGCGCATCCCGACCACCGGGAGTCGCTCTCGAAAAGTGCCTTTGAAATGTACGGGGTGTGATCCGTTGCTTACGTAGATTCTGTAGCCAGCCTCAGCATATCGGTAAACGGTAACACGCCCATGGCATCCTGAATATGGAAGGTGCCGATACGGGTTCGCCGCAGTGCCGACAGATAAGCACCACTTTGAAGGGCCTTGCCGAAGTCGAAAGCCAGGCTGCGTATATAGGTGCCCTTGCTGCATACTACACGGAAATCAACTTCCGGAAGCCGCATGCCGGTGATCTCAAATTCTTTGATCTCTATTTCACGGGGTGCGATCTCTACCTGTTCACCTTTGCGGGCCAGCTCATACATCTTCTTGCCGTCTTTTTTAATGGCGGAATACATGGGAGGGATCTGCTGTTGCAGGCCAATAAATGACTGTGCCGTGTTACGCACATCCGGCTCAGTGATGTGTTGCCACGCATATGTGGCATCGGGAGGGGTTTCCGCATCGTAACTGGGCGTGGTGGCACCAAGTGTAAACGTACCGGTATATTCTTTCTCCTGTGCCATATACTCATCGATGCTGCGGGTGCGTTTTCCGGTGCAAACAATAAGAAGTCCGGTTGCCAGCGGGTCGAGGGTACCGGCATGTCCTACTTTCAGCTGGGCTTTTGTAAGCGGCACCTCCGTAGTTTTATAAAGGTATGAACGAACACTGTTGCGGATCTTATTCACCACATCAAAGGAGGTCCATCCGGAAGGTTTATCGATAAGGAGTATTTCTCCTTCTTCAAAATGAAAGGGTACCGGCATTATTTTACAAGGTGAAGTGCCACTCCCATCTGAAGAAGTACCAGAATGGCAATGCCAACTACGATACGGTAATATCCGAAAAAGCGAAAGCCGTATTTCACCACCAGCTTCATAGCATATTTCAGCACCAGCAAGGCTACGGCAAAGGCAACTACATTGCCAAGGGCGAGAAATTGCATCTCGTCTGACGAAAGGGATAGGCCACCCTTGTAAAAATCATACAGGTCTTTTACGGTAGCGGCAAACATGGTAGGAACTGCAAGAAAGAATGAAAACTCAGCGGCCACATTGCGGCTAAACTTTCGGGAGAGTCCGCCCACGATGGTGGCAGCGGAACGGGATACACCCGGTATCATGGCGATACACTGAAAAAGCCCGACGATGAGCGCATCGGCCCAGGTGATTTTTTCCTGTGAGGTGACGGTGGTTTTTTTAAAGATGCGGTCAACAAACAAAAGAAAGATACCGCCCAGCAGCAACGACCATCCCACCACATCCACACGCTCGAGCATAAAGTCAACCTTCTTTTTGAAAAGCAAACCGAAAATAATGATGGGAACGAAGCCGATAAACAGTTTGATATAGAAACCGGCATCTTTGAAATTCACAAATCGTTTCCAGTAATAGGCCACTACAGCGAGAATGGCACCGAACTGAATGACCACCGTAAAAAGCTTGGTGAAATCGGCGGTACTTATGTTCATCAGCGAGGTGGTGATGATCATGTGCCCGGTGGATGAAACCGGCAGAAATTCGGTAAGGCCTTCTACAATGGCGATGATAATTGCCTGAAGATACGTCACTGGTTCGCAGGCGTTTCAGGGTTTTTCATAATGGCATAGATCTCGAAGCCAAAGCCAAACACCACCACTATGGGGGCCACGGTCATTTTCATGGTGCTGAAAATATCTTCACTGCCACTCATCAGCACAAATCCGATGGCGATAATCACCACACCAATGATCATGAGGATGTAATTAATTCTTCCGAATGAATAGCTGCTGGCAGGGCCGGCTTTCTTTTCCGACTTTGTAGTGTTTCTGGTAATACGGGTTGCTTGTGCCATATAAAAATTGTTAGGTATAGTAGTATTATTTAGTATAACGCATACGCACTGCGGCGCAGGTATTTTTGCATAATGATGAGCGTGCTGACAGATGATATGATGATGCCGGCTACAATAATGCCTCCGTACACCACGCCCAAATGGTAGGGCTCAAATACGCTGGAGGTAACTGGAAAACTTTTCTGAAGCGAAAAAATAGTAGCCGATATGAGGGTGATGGCAATGAGTGACCCCAGGAATCCCTGCATAAGGGCACTGCCAATATAAGGCGACATAATAAAGCGGCGGGTAGCCCCAACCAGCTGCATGCTTTTGATGAGGAAACGCTGGGAGTAAAAACTCAGTCGAATGCTGTTATTGATAAGTGCCAGGGAAATGATCAGCAGCAGGCTGATGAGTACAATAAAAATAAGTGAGAGGGTGCGCAACTGCGAGCCAATATTTTCCACCACGGGTTTGGCATAGTTGACCTCATACACTGCATCGTCTTTTTCAAGTGTTGCGATCAGGGTCTTCAGTTCTTCCGGATCGGTTTTATCGTTAACAATGAAAACTTCGAGGGAGGCTTTCAGCGGGTTGAACTGCAACACCTGGGTAAAGTCTTCACCAAACTGCTGCACATACAACTGGGCGGCTTCATCTTTCGAAATGAAATGCACTTCACGCACAAACGGTTTGGCTTTCAGGTCGTCCTGAATGCCTTTTATGGCCATATCGCCGGCAGCATCGTCGAAGAAAACTTCAAACTTGATATTTTCCTGTACTTCTTTACTAACCAGCCAGGCCTTCCAGAAGAACAAACCGAAGATCCCCAGCACATACAACACCAGCGCAATGCTGATCACTACCGGAAGGGTATTGGTGTATCGTTTGTAGGTTTTTTCAGTGCTCACGCAGGGTGGGTATATTAGTGGCGAAAATAATCAAATCTGAGGATTCACGGTATGTAATTTTTCACAGGCAAAAGTGGGAAAACACCGGGATTGATAACGTAAAAAAAGAGGGATTGATACAGTTGCATAAAACAAAAAAAGCCATCCGGTGCGGATGGCTTTTTTTTACAGAGGTTGTATTGATTAGCGGATAGCGGATTTGAAATCCATGCTGTCGAAGTATTTGCGGAACTCCAGGTCACCTTTCGCTGTTTCGCGGAAACGGGCATCTTTTTCAATGGCCATACGGAGGTTTTTTCCCATGGCATCGGCATTGCCGGAGCGTGCGCCGATGATAGCTTTAAGGTAATAGGAAAGTGCATCTTTCTCATCGGTATCCATACCATCGAGGCTCTTGTTGGCTTCCGAATAATTACCGGTAAGGGTATTGGCCAACCCCGCATTGTATGATTTGGAGTTGTTGCCGTATAATGAAAGAGCTTCTTTGTACATCCCTTTACGAACATACAGATTTCCCATGTTGTTATTTTCGGTTATTCCCAGTGCTTTGGCCTTGTTATAATAGTATTCCGACTTGCTGTAGTTCTTCTGGTCTTTATAAGCCACTCCCAGATTGTTGTAGATGAAACTGTTATTAGGAGAAATCTTATCGGCTTTTTCAAGCTGGGTAATAGCTTCCTGAGTTTTTCCCTCACGAATCAGGGTAGCTCCCAGATTGTTATATCCAATCCATTCGCCCGGTACTTTAGAAACGTAGGTACGATAGGCTGACTCCCGTTCTTTATCGTCTGTTGATGCCATAGCCAGATACAACAGTTCCTTTTCATTCAGGTCGGTAATATTGGTTTTGGCGGTTTGCATAATTTCTTCCGGGGTGCGGTTCGGAATGGTTGCATTCACGGAAACAACCGAACGGCGCAGTTTCGGAAGTATTTCTTCCACCATTACCTTGTAAGTAGCGGCATGTTCCGCTTTTATCTTGGCTTCTTTCTGTTCGTTATTCAGCGCACTGTTGATGATGTCGAGGATCTCTTTACCATCGGAGAAGTTGCTGATGGCCACACCGCGTTTCCATCCTTCCCAGTCTTCATCGGTAGAAGTGCGCAGGTAAAACTCATCATCATAAACTTTGTCAACACCGGCTTTTTTAAATTCATCCTTAATGCGTGAGAAGGTAGCTTTTGTGCGCTCTTCCGCCAATTGCGTGTTGCGGTCGTACCCGCCTTCCGGAGACGCGAAAGAGTGGATCAGAATGCCGTTGATGGTATTTTTTGAGTTGGAAGCAAAGGTGGTAAGGTCTTTCAGTTCCTT
>JBGAVF010000129.1:0-8221 GCA_044228315.1 Bacteroidia bacterium
GCTCATGGTAAACTGCGCAACCGGTTTCTCCACAGAAACGGCTTTGGTGATGGTGGAACTTGTACTGCCGCTAGCACTTGAAGTTACTGTGAGTTTTACATTGTAAACACCCGGTGCTGTGAATTTATGTTTCGGGAATTGGGCGGTGGATGTATTGGCAGCGCCGGATGCCGGATTGCCAAAATCCCAGCTCCACGAATTTACCGATGCACCACCGAAAGCAATACTCTGATCGGTGAAGAAGGTTGAATCTCCAAAACATACCGTTCCTGCTTTAAAGTCAGCTACAGGTTGTCCGTCTTCTTTAATTACGACCGTATAATCTTCCACCTCTCCTATTAAGGTTGGGTTGGTACAGGCACTGGGGGCGGTGGCACTCTGGCATGATATACGCATGCGTGTTTTACCACAAACAGCCGTTGTTGGAATATTGAAAATGCTTGCCTTTTCAATCAGCAGGGCTGAAGACCCGTTTCGTGAAATTGAATCTTTTGCCACCAGTTCAGTTACATCATCAAAGAATCCGTCGCGGTTAAAATCGATCCAGGCAGCATAGTACGAACTGTTCACCCCGTTTCCTAAGGTGATGAATAAAGTATCTTTCAATACCGTGGAAGAGCTTTTAACAATGGTATCTGAAAGGTATGTATAGTTATCGTATCCTGTATTGAAATTGTAGTACGTGAAATTGGTTAGCTTATTTAAACGAACCTGATTGATATACACATAAAAACTCTGGGTGCCTTTGCTAATACAATAGCCTACCTGTCGGTTTCCGGCCGGGCTCACCACAGTTGGCACCCGTTGAATGCCGCCTACGGTGATGTAGTTGCAACGGGCATCGATCTTGTTGTCAAGAATTGCTGTGGGACTGATATCATACGTAAGCCAGAAATAATTCTTGCCCGGTAAAAGTGTTTGTCCGGGATTAATGGAGAAGCTATTTCCCGGATTTGTTATGGCAGAACCCACAGCGGTGGTGGTATCGAAAGTAGATTTCAATCCGGTATAAAACAGGCGGGCCTTTGTAATCTCATTGGGGTTGGTGGTGCCAATGGAACTAAAATCGAATGCCCCTGTGGTCAAGGGATTGAGTGAGCCATTGCTGTTCGTGTTTATTTCAATACCAATGATCTGGTTATTGGTGCTTCCTTTGGTCACATCATCGAAAAGGGTTTGGGTGGTGGTCGACGACTGGAATATCTGGGGTTGACCGGCCACGATATTGATGGCAAAATCAACAAACTGTTGCGACCAGTTATTACCGCCACCCGGTGTGGCAGGGTCGTTGTTCACACACGGGTCGAGGGAGGCGTTGGATCCGAACTTGGTACCCATGCGCATACGGATCACTCCGAGGGCGGCATTGGCCGGCACGGCTACCGTGCTGGTAATGATATGTGTTCCCACATTGGCCGGGTCGGTGGTGAAAATGATGCGCTCGCTGCTCTCAAAATTTTTATTGCCGTTGAAGTCGACCCAAACACTGAGCGTTTGTACGTTCGCACCGTTTCCCATCTGAATACTGATGGGATACGACAGGCCGCGAACACAGCTGGTAGGTGTGGTGGGCGTTCCTGTTTGATTGATATACGGTGGAATAGTGGTATACCACGAAGGTTGCAGATTGGTAAAATTAATATCCCCGAACTGCACCTTGGCAATATGCGTGAACGAGGTGGCATACGCGAAGTGTGTGCTGTTGATGTCGATACCGTAGCCGGTATAGGAAGGCGTGCAATACACCTGGGCGAAAGCACTGACTGAATTCCAGAAAATAGCGGCAAATAGTAGAATACGTTTCATGGATAATTAGGATAAAAGATGAATTTATGCAAGGTGTAACTTTTTTTTGTTAAAACCCAATATTAACAAATATCATTTTTTGGTCATCTCGGCAGTAAAGCGAATGAACGCATCGAGTTCTTTTCTTGAATTATAAATATGCGATGAAACCCGAATGCCATTCAGCCCATTTTCCGGAACAATACGGATTCGGAAATTACTGGCTATTGCTTTGGTTTGAAAATCATGAAAGTCCATTCCTTTGATTTTGAAACCGATGACACCGCCTCTCGATGCAGCCTCGGTGGAGGTAAGCATCTCTATGCGGTCGGAGGCAATGCCCAGCAAACCATCCTGCATATATTTACCGAGATATTTCACACGGGCTTCCACGTGTTCCATACCAATATTCTGTAAAAAGACCACCGCTGCATTTACTCCACTCCAGATGTACGCATTCTGGGTACCGTAGTCGAACCGGTGCGCTGTATTGGCATACCCCTTAAGAAAAGGCGAGGGCGGATCCACTACATTCCAGCCGGTATCCGAGCCGGCTCCCACGTGGCAGGCTTTCAGCCGGTCGAGGGCTTCTTTACGAATATATAAAAAGCCGGTGCCTTTGGCCCCGCACATCCATTTATGGCAGCATGAGGCATAGTAGTCAACACCCAGTTCGTGCAGGTCCAAATTCAGCATGCCGGCACCATGCGCTCCGTCAATAAAAACTTCAATATTTTTTTCGCGTCCCAACGCAGCAATCTCTTTCACCGGTTGAATCTGACCGGTGGTGCAAATGATATGCGGAACAGCAATGGCCCGGGTTTTTTTCGTTATTTTTTTCTTCAGATTCTCAAGGGTATGCGCTGCATCTTTCCCGATCTCAAAATAATTCACTACAAGGTTGTCCTGATGGGCCCGGCTTAGCCAGGGCAATGCCCCACCAACATGTTCATGGTTTGTCACCAGTATTTCGTCACCCTTTTTAAAAGCCAGTCCCTGCGCTATAATATTCACCCCTTCCGTCACATTATGGGTCATGCAAATCTCATCCTCGGTTACATGCATGAATTGTGCTAGTATCTTACGGCTGTCCTCCCAGCCTCCGTAATCGCCCATACTGTCGACCTTATTCATCTTCTGGGTAATGGCGTCCATTACCGGATACGGAGACGGCCCCATGGTACCGTTGTTGAGATAGGTTACGGGTTGATTCGCAATCGGGAACTGATTCCGTACCAGGCCCCACCAGCTTTCATCATCATCGGCGATGTTGATGCCGGGGGAAGGGAAAGGAGGAATTTCAGAAACGAGTTCCGGTGACCTCCATGAAGATGTCAACAAACCAAAGGCACCTAGCTGAGCCATATTTTTTAAGAAATTTTTCCGATTAAAAGTCATCGCTGTTCAGGATTGTTTAATTTTGCTAAGTTAAATATTCGGGGAGAACAAACAAATGAAAGTTATAGGGGTAATGAGTGGCTCTTCGTTAGACGGTGTAGACCTTGCCTGCGTTTCATTCCACCGATCGGGAGACCACTGGAAGTATGAATTACTGGCCTTTGAAACCATTGCTTACGATGAGGCCATGCACGAAATTTTACGGGAAGCCATGCATCAGGATGCCGAACATCTGGCCCGGTGGCATGCCGGGTACGGACACGTGCTGGGTGAAATGATCCGGGGTTTTATGAAGCGGTTTGACCTGCAGGCTGACCTTATTGTATCGCACGGACATACCATTTTTCATCAGCCGCATCATGGATTTACTTTTCAGTTGGGCGATGGAGCCTCCATTTATGCCGAAACGGGTATCCCGGTAGTGAGTGATATGCGCAGTGTGGATGTGGCCCTTGGCGGACAAGGGGCGCCGTTAGTGCCGGTAGGTGAACGGGATCTTTTTCCTGAATACGGCATATTCCTAAATCTGGGAGGCATTGCCAACATCAGCACCTTCAGCAAAAAAAACAGCATACATGCTTTCGATATAAGCCCATTCAACCTGCATATGAATTTTCTTTGTGAAAAATATCTCGGTTGTGCCTTCGATGAAAAAGGGATGAACGCATCAAAAGGGAAACCGTCTGCATCATTACTCCAATCACTGCAGGCCCTGCCCTATTTTCATCACAAACCACCCAAAACGCTGGGTCGGGAATTTATTGAGAACGAATACCTTCCTTTGATCGAAGCTTCGGAACTTGAAATAGAAGATAAATTGTGTACCGTCACCCATCATATTGCCGGCTGCATTGCGCATGCCATCAACAGCGCCGGTGAAAAAGCGCGAAGCCATGCGGTGAGGGTTACGGGAGGCGGTGTTTACAATTCATACCTGCTCTCTCTTCTGAAAGAAAAATCACATGCTGAACTGCATATTCCGTCGCGCGAGATGATCGAATTCAAGGAAGCCATCATCTTCGCTTACCTGGGAATGCTTCGGGTTACCGGAGAAGAAAATACACTGTCATCGGTTACACAGGCCACACGAAACTCTATTGGAGGCGCATACTATGGCCCCCTGCTCACGAAATAGCCCGGTATCAAAAGAGTCGAGGGCTTGATCTATTTGCCTTTACCCCGCGTCGATATTCCGAATATCTTATACAAAGGGCAGAAATTAATGAAGGCAGTCAGCAATAATACTGCGCCAATGATACCCAGTACCAGAGCTACGGTTCCGCTAATGAAATTCACCAGGTAAAGGAATGCTACCATAGCAGCAAATAACACACGTATGGTGCGGTCGACGGGAGACATGTTGGAATGCATAAGAATCGTTGGTTTTTAACAAGTCAAAATTGCGCCAATCGGGTGGTTCTTTCTATGACTTAAATCACAGAAAGAATTGATTTTACCTGAACCGGCGCTTTCCAGAGGCCTGCTCTGAGCGGGGAGGCCAAAATCCGGGCCGTATCCTGCATTCGTAATTGCAGAGACGACATGATCATTAGTCCATGGCCGTAAATGAAGATTTCAGCATTTGCAAGCGCAAGTCACCAGGTCCTCAGCACACAGTTCAGCATTTCCAGATAATGCTTTCCCTGTTCCGGGGTGCAGTTTTGGGTATATTTAAAGATCTTATAGGAAGTGATCTCGCTGCTTCTCAAGCGTACGATATCCTCTTTGCTGAGTGCGATCTGACATCCGTACCGGTAACTATCGGGGGCCAGATCCACCGAGACCTTGGCCTGTGGCTTTTCGATCTTCTTCTGATTTTTCAATGTGATACTTACCCCTATCTGCCCGAGGATCAACTCATCACCGGGCGTGTACATCATAATAAAAACCACTGTATCTCTTTTGGTAATTACTTTGGTGAAACGGCAATCATCCTTATAGGGTGAGTTGATCGTAATACGTCCGGTGTTTTTATCAACGGTGCGCTTTATTTCATCACATGCTTGGGCAGGAAGCAGCTTCGCACAAAAAAGCAACACCACCACGGGTAGCATTCGAAGTATTGCAATGGCTTTTATATTCATTCTAAGGCTATTCGGTGAACGTGGATACAGGCAATTTATTTTCTTTTCAGTTTCTCCAGCTCGTGGGTAATGGTTTCCCGGTAACCAACTTCCAGTGGCCGGGGATTGAAACCCAGCTCCCTTTTGGCTTTCGAATTATCGGCCAGATAGGTAACTCCGGCCTGCACCCGCAACGATTCCGAGCGGTACAGATCGGGAAGAGGAATGAATTTTTCTACCAGAGACGCCAGTACCGACGATATGCGCATCATCCAGGGCGGAACCGCCAAAGGTTTCCGGATCCCGGTAATTTTATTTGCAATGTCAATGGCTTCGACAAACGTGTGTGGGTCCCCGCTTATGATGTAGGTGGATCCGGGAGCCGCTTTTTCCATGGCCAGCCAATGGCCAACGGCCACGTCATCCACATGGGAGAAACAATAGGCAGCCTGCTTCGGCATCAGGGGCAACTTTTTCTGAAGGTAAAGGCGCAGAGCCTCATCGCTGCTGCTGGTGCCATCCGGACCGTACACAAGTCCCGGCATCACGATCACCAGGGGCAAGCCCTGGGCAATGAATTTCGTTGCGATCTTATGGGCCTCTGCTTTGGTGCGGTCATAGGCACTGAGATGCGTACCCGTGAACACATAGGTTTCATCCGGCATCGTTCCGTGAGTATCCGAGTTGATGGCGATGGTACTGGTATATACACCTTTCGGTATCTTCAATTCCTGCATCAGTTCCAGAACGTTTCGGGTCCCGTCTGCATTGATACGTTGCCCTTCCGATGGGTCTTTTGCGCCTACTTTGTACCAGCCGGCCACATGAAACACCCCGTCGCATCCGGTCATGGGAGCACGCATACTTTCCTTTTCAGTAATATCTCCCATAGCAAGCGTTGCGCCCAAGTCGAGCAATTTCTGTGCTTTGTCAGGATTCCGTACAAGGGCGATCACTTCATGACCCTTTTCACGCAAAAGGCGGGCAAGACTGTATCCAATAAATCCGGTTCCACCGGTCAGAAAATATTTCATCTTTTTAAAGTTTGAATTGAGGCGCAAAAATAGCTGAAAAATACTGACCGTTTTTGGTAATTCATTACCGCTTTATGCTCGAATTGAATAGGGATCGTGTGTGTCTCTGCATGGCTCTTTTAAAATAAAAAACGCCCGACTGCATGCTGCAATCAGGCGTTTCGGGTTTTTCGTTGCTTTCTTACTGTTTCACAATTTTACTGTAATGCTGAATGCCGTTTTGTGTTGTACAAATCAGATACGTTCCGGCAGCAAGTGATTCAGTATTCAGACCAAATGTATTGATTCCCGGAACGGTGATATACGCTGTTTCTGCAACCACTCTTCCCATCAGATCCAGAATACGCACCGAGACCGTACCGTTGAGATTGGTTTGATATGTGATGCCGATCCGGTTTGTGAACGGATTGGGCGCAACGTTTACAATGTCCATACCTTTCGAACTGAACTGCACATCCCGGGTTCCGGAATAAGCAAATTTTCCGTTCATATCCAGTTGTTTGATGCGGTAATACACATGGGTGTACTTACTGGCAACAGACGCATCGGTAAAGGCATAGTATTGAATTGAATTGCTGTTACCGGCTGCTTTTACCTGACCAATGGTGGTCCAGTCGTAGCCATTGGTACTGCGTTGCACATCGAAGCGGTCGGCATTGCGTTCAGTTCCGGTCGACCAGTAAAGCAAGGCATCGGGATCACTGGCTTTGGCAGTAAAACTGAGCCAGGTAACCGGTAACGGCGCATTCGGTTGCATCGGCACATAACTCATCACAAATTCACTGAAATCATTCACGGTAAATTCATTGTAATAATCAGACCCGTAAGCATTGATAGCCCCATATACGGCTTTCACGGTATCGGTAGCAGTGGCCTGATTATTTCTTGGCTCCAGGTCGTCGGAACCGGTTGTATGGTGGAATTTACTAACTACATACAGGTCAGTGATCACTTTGGTACCACCTCCCAGATAATTATTTACAGAATCGCGAAGTTCCGCCATCTCGGCAGCCAGTGCATAATACCGGATCGATACCGGTGTGGAAGGCTGGAAGGTAGGCATGATATAGAAATTACGATCCAGGTAATAGCCTTTGTAAACGGTTCCCAGATAATCGATCATATCGGTGCGTATGCCTGCCGTGTCGATACGAACACCCCAACAGGTGGCCCCCAGATTATTGCCATTCGGATTAATGGAGAACACCAGTTTTCCGGATGCATCCAGGAAGTGGAACCATCCGGTTCCGCTTACCACCGGACAACCGGATGTCACTTCATAACTGGTGGTATCAATACGCAAGGTGGTCAGATCAAACTCATCGGCACCCAGGTCCGGTGCGGCACCATTCCTCGATTTGCCATCCCTGTCAATGGCTACGGCACCAATATTGGCTCCGGTATTGCTGAGTGAAAGATTCTGAATAGAGTCCACATGAAGGTCATTGGTATCGTTAAGAAATACCGGAAGATCGTTTTTACTGGCCGCATCGGAAGAGGAGGTGGTTTTCCAGCTGGCAAACGACAGATTGGTATTTGTATTCCACACACCCACCGCGCCCGACGCGCTGTAAAGATCATTGTTGTTGGATGCATTCGCTGCCCAGCCGGTTGCAGGCGTAGTATGCAGGTTGGCGATGGTATAATGGAATCCGCTGCCACCGGTTCGTTTGTTGTAGAAAACGTTGTTCTTCACGTTAACGGTAGCCGTGCTGCCTGCAATGCGCACATAGCCGTATGAATTGGTGGACCCGGAGCTTTGGATTCCGCCAATATTTACGGAGTTATGATATATTGCCTGCCCCCCGGTGCTTGATTGCTCAATACCGGAAATACTCAACGTATTTGCTTCACCATAGCCAAGCGAGATCATATTGTTTGAGATCTCTGTGGTCGATGAGGTAGCTGAACGGATACCAATAATTACACCTCCGCCTGCAC
>JBGAVF010000130.1:0-8410 GCA_044228315.1 Bacteroidia bacterium
TGCGCCAAACAGCCGCAGCCATGCTGGCCACCTGGGGTAGAGAATATAAAATTCTATCGTGCCAGCCCAATCAGTTATCGCTGGAGGGCAATCAGTGGGGAGGCGGAAGAGGTTTGTTCTCCTTAAAACTGGAAGAAGCCCTCAAAGGAGGCGCCGATATGAACAAAGACGGTCAGATCACCATGCTGGAACTGTACCTCACCACCCTCACACAGGTATCGAAAGCCAGCAACAACAATCAGATACCACTCATGAGTGGCGACCTCTCGAAACAAGTGCTGCAACTGCCGGCCACCCCACCCGGAACCGTAAAACCGGCTCCGAAAACTACCACACCCGAATCATTCACCCGAAACGACACCTCGCAACTATTAAAATCATTGGATGCAAGAGGCAAGGCCATGTACTTTGCTTTTGAAACGAAGATCTCGGAAGATAAGATCATTTTCCCCTGGGACACCAATGCCCTGAAAGATTACAGGGCTTTTTGTACCGCCTACCCTTCAAATGCCCTGGGTACCTACATGAAACGAAGGCTTATTGAAGTGTTGCCCAACCGGTTCAACAAAATTGTGACCCCGCTGCTCAAAGGGGATAAAAGCTATTCGAGCACCGACGAATGTTACTACGCTGCCCTCGAACTCGACTCCTGTCTGGGTTTGCTGGGCACCGGACATTACCTGTATCCGAGTTACAAAGCACGAAAGCTGTATATGGATGCCATGGCCCTCACCTGGGCCCTGTCGGAAACAGAATTCAATGCCAGCTGGAGGCCCACGGTGGAAAAAGCGCTGAAACTGCTGGAAGAGTCGGCCGAACTGGAACCCAATGCCGCCTATACATCCATGGCCCTGGGCGAGCGATATAACTTTGTTGCCAACTTTGAGATGGCTGAAAAAAACTTCACCAAATACCTGGCACTGCGCCCACGGGATTATTACGGGAAGCTATCGCTGGCTCTTTTGTATAACCGGATCTATCAGTTCGAAAAAGCGGAGGCCCTGTTTCGTGAGATCGCCGATAAATACCCGGGATCATTATACATCTGGTACACCGCCGATGCCTTGCTAAGTATGAATAAACCGGATGAGGCCCGCAAGGAGATCGGGAAAATACTGGCGCTGGGCGACACCTCGAACTATCTGTTCTATCTGGGCATCTTCAACGCCAAACGCGACCTCAACGACAGCGCCATTTATTACTACAAATTAACCCGGGCACGAGAGCCCTCCTGTGACTTTTGCGATAACAACATTGGTCACATGTTCCTGGTAACCCACCGGCTCGACTCGGCCACCTTTTACTTCAGACGGGCCATGGCGAACGATGAAAAAAGTGCATTTCCGAATTTCAACCTGGGAACCATTGAAACGCTGAAAGAAAATTTCGGAGAAGCCATCAATTATTTTATTGTCTGTATCGACAATACCACCGAGAATCAGGAATGTATTGTAACCCATTCCGATCTGTACTTCAACAAAACCTATATCAATACCGACAACGAACAGTTCAAGCAATTTTCAAAACGGGTATACATTTATAAAATCCAATACCTCTCGTATCTCAGCATTCTGTACTGCTACCTCCGCGATGAGGATTTAAAGAAGAAGTCGGATAAGATCGATCTGATCTTTTCTTACATGTTCAAATCGAAGGAATTCGACATGTACACCTGGTATCACTATGCCTGCTGGAAATCCCTGAACAAGGATATGGCCACTGCGCTGGAGAGTCTGGAAAAGTCGCTGGTCGCAGGCTTTGGCAGTTATTATCAGATCAGCAACGACAAGGACCTTGATTATATTCGCGACAGCCAGCGTTTCAAAGACCTGCTGAAAAAATATTTCCCGGAAGAGGTGCGTAACTGAACGTTCGAACCGGTGCAACTATAGATCCCCATCTTCGAAATGCTTTCGATTTTAAACAGGAATGTTGATTCCTGTATGACATTACTGTTCACCCCGGGTATTCGAATTCCCTCTGCATAAACGGACGGAAGACCTTTCAAAAAAAGAATTGAAACTATTATCTTTGACGGATACCACTATGTCTACACGAAACTGTTTTCTTATCCTGATGCTGATCACGGGTCTTTCCCTTTTTGCACAGGAGGTCGGCCCCATACAATTCACTTCCGGCAATCTGTTTCCGGTGGCCGGCAGGAATGATTTCCAGGAGCCACTGCAACAAAAAAAACTGAATTACGGCAACCGTTATTATTTCCTTTTGCAGTTTCAGCAAATGCCCGATGAGGCGCAGAAAGATTCTATCGAAAACGTGTATAATTTACGTTTTTGCAGTTACCTCCCATCCAATACCTTTTATTGTGTGTCTGAAAAACCGATTCCCTCAGCCGACTTTTTACGGTTTGGCATATATGCTCTACTGGCCCTTGAAGAAAAACAAAAAACAGACCCGGCCCTGCTTTCCATTCTGGCAACCCATACAACCGGCCAACCGGTAAAACTGGTCCTATCGCTTTTTGAGCCCGAACGGGTGGCTGAATTCCGTTTGCGCCTGCAGCGGCTCGGATACGCTGTGGATTTTACCACTACTTATAAACCACTCATACGGATTGAACTCAACGATACCCAACTTACTTCACTGGCTGCGCTGCCCTTCATCAGTTATATTGAAGCTGCTCCCGATGCGCCGTATGCCCTGAACCGGTTTGCCAACACCAACCACCGCGACAATGTGTTAAACTTTTCAGGACCGGGCGGGCGCAATCTGCAAGGCGACTCGGTAATAATAGGGGAAGGCGACGACGGGTACATTCAACCCCACCTTGACCATACACCAAGGCTCACCAACTTTTATATTCCTCAGAACTCCGATCATCCCGAACATGTGGCCGGTACCATTGCCGGTGCAGGCAATATAAACCCGACCTACCGGGGTATGGCCCCGAAAGCAAAGATCCTGGCTGATTATTTCAATGCCATTCAGGATGATGTGCCTTCCTTTTACCCCGCATATAACATGGTGCTTACCAGCAACTCGTGGGGCAGCACATCGGGATGTTCCAGCAAAGGCATTTACACCAGTTCCAGTGCATCCATCGACCAGCAGATGCGCGACTATACCAAAGTGCTGCATGTGTTTGCCGCTTCGAACGACGGCGGTAATAATTGTGCTCCCTACACTGCCGGCTATCATACCATTGGCAGCAACGAGAACTGCGCTAAAAATGTGCTTACCGTAGGCGCCCTCACCTCGGCCGATGTGATCGCCTCCTTCAGCAGCCGGGGGCCCTGTAACGACGGACGCATAAAACCGGAAGTATCGGCAGTAGGTGTGAGTGTGACGTCCACGGTACGCACCAATACCTATAGCGTAAAAAGCGGCACCAGTATGGCCACGCCGGGCACCAGCGGCACCATCGCCCTGCTGATTCAACGGTACCGTCAGCTGCACGGCAACGCCGATGCGGATGCAGCACTTTACAAAGCCATCCTCGCGAATACAGCCGACGACCAGGGCACTGCCGGCCCCGATTATTACTACGGATTCGGACGCATCAATGCACGCAAGGCCGTGGAATGTATGGAAGCCAACCGGTATTTCGAAGGCAGTGCTTCACAATCCGACAGTGTAAGCTATTCCATCACTGTGCCATCAGGCGCTTCCCTGCTGAAGGTAATGCTTTACTGGTGCGACAAAGACGGGAACCCCGCAGCCACCTACAGTCTGGTGAACAACCTCGACCTGAAAGTGTACGACCCGTTGAGCAACCTCAATAAACCGCTGGTACTGGATTATACACCGGCAAATTGCAGCCTGGCTGCCGTGCAGCGAACCGACACACTGAATAATATTGAACAGGTGAGCATCAGCAGTCCGGCCTCCGGTAGTTATCTGCTTGTAGTTAGAGGTACCTCCGTGCCCTTCGGCCCTCAGAATTTTAAACTGGTATATGATTACTACAGCCCGGCCGTGGTGTTAACGTATCCTGTGGGCAATGAAAAACTCATTTCAGGAGGCACAGAAACCATTTACTGGGATAATACCGGCATCACATCCGGAACGTTTACACTTTCCTATTCAACCGACAGCGGCGCCACCTATACCAATATTGTGACCGGACTTTCCAGTTCCACCAAATCATATGCCTGGACCTTGCCGGTGGTGAACTCTTCAGCCTGCTATGTAAAGATCACGCATAGTGGTGGTTTGTATAAAGACTCCTGCGAAGCTGATTTTACCATTGCCGCAAGGCCTGTAACATTTGCAGTAAATGTGTGTGACCGCAAGGCAAGGCTGAGTTGGGCACCGGTAAGCGGGGCCTCGGCATACCGCATTTATCTCATCGATACCAACCTCTCAGGCAACATACTTACCCTGCAGGATGTGACCGGCTCTTCGTGTCATATCAGTCCACTGGTGAACGGAAAAGATTACTGGTTCAGTGTGGCCGCTGTATTTCCCACAGGGTATGTGAGTGAACGTGCCATTGCCCTGAAAGCAACACCCAGCGCTACCGCATGCAATGATGCCAATGATGTGGGGATTACATACATCGCATCCCCTGTAAGCGGACGTGCCAATACATCTTCAGCCCTTTCAGCAACACAGGTGATCACGGTAACGATCCGTAATTTCAGTGCAGGAAGCATCAGCTCCATTCCGGTTTCTTATCAGGTGAACGGAGGGGCTACCGTTACTGAAACCTATGGAGGCAGTATAGGTGCCAACAGTACTGCTTCGTTCAGCTTTGCCACCACCGCCGATTTTTCGGCACTTGGCACCTATACCGTGAAGTGCTTCACCGGGTATGCTTCTGATGCAACACCTGCCGATGATACCCTCCGTGTCACGGTAAGGCATTTGGCCAACGATACCGTTTCCTTGCCGTATCTGGAAGATATGGAGTTGTGTACACAGGGAATACTGCTGGGGAATTATATTGGCGCCAACGGCATGGACCGGGCCGATTTTACAACAAATACCACCACCGGTCGGGTACGTTTTGCAGCAGGCACAGGCTACACATCTTCCGGTATTCATTCAGCCGTGCTCGATAAGTCGCCGACCGATGCCACTATGACCACCAACTACCTCACGTATACGTTCAATCTTTCCCATCTTACCGGTACTGCATACAACCCAAGTCTTACCTTCAGCTTTACACAATTCGGGGAGGAATCGAATGCTGCCGACAGTGTGTGGATCCGTGGTGCCGACACGCAACCGTTTATACCGGTGTACAGCTTATATGCTAACCGTCCGGCAGCCGGTGTTTTTAAAAAATCCTCCGTGCTCGATCTGAAGACACTGCTGGCTGCGCAGGGACAAAGCCTTACCTCTTCGTTTCAGGTACGTTTCGGGCAACAGGACGACAGCGCTGCGATTCAGCAACACCGAACGTGATGGCATCGCCATTGATGATATCCGGATCTTCGATTTGTCGTACGATGTGAGTGTGGATTCACCGGCCCCGGGAAGTGCATGCACCTTCCCGGCTTCCACTAATCACCGTTAAGGTAAAACAATTCGAAGACGCCATTCTGAATCTGCCCCTGGCCTCGTATTAGGAGGAAGCACTGTGCGCGATACCGTTGCATCCATTGCTGCCGGTACCACCATCTATTTTACCTTCAGCACCCAGGCCAACTTCTCGTCACCCGGAAACTATTCGGTGAAAGCCTGGTCGGAATGGAATACAGATCAGTATTTATTGAACGATACCTTTTTGTTGGGCACTTTTACCAACTTCATTTTAATAAATACGTTTCCCTACAAGCAAAATTTTGAAACAGGAACCGGCAACTGGATCAGTGGTGCACGAAGCGGATCACTCAACAGCTGGGAATGGGGCAGTCCTACAAAAACGCAACTCAATGCAGCGGGCAGTGGAAGCAAATGTATGGTGACCAAAGTCTCCTCATTTTACCCGAGCAATGAAGACAGTTACCTGCAATCACCCTGCATCGATTTCAGTGCGCTAACCAGCCCGAGAATAGCCTTCCTTATAAACTTTTCTACCGAATCGGCCTGGGATTTTGCCGGTCTTGAACGCAGCATCAACGGAGGAGTGACCTGGCAAAAAGTTGACACCACCAATCTCACACAACTGTATAATGCAAGCACCTCATCGAGCAGTTATGTTCCTCCCGGATGGAGCGGAAGCAGCGGCACCTGGCTGCTGTGTCAGTTTCCGCTCAATGGCATGGGCGGACAATCCAACTGCAAGCTGCGTTTCCGTTTTTACAGCGACGGCGGTGTGGTGGATGAAGGTGTTGCCATCGACAGTATCGTGATCTATGAAAAACTTCCGGTACGCAGCAAGCCCGGAGATTACACGGTAACTTCGAATCTGCCGGTACTAAAAGGCAGTGAATGGATCGACATCACCGACGGAAAAGACAGTATCGTATTCTCCATCAACCCCAACGGGAACAATCTGGGATCCGCTGCCTGGGGGGTACGCATCAATAACGGATCCATCCGCACCGACTCGGTGCTCGCAGGCGGGATAAAATATTTCGGCTATTACCTTGATCGCAATTTTTATATCACCCCTCAAACCCAGCCTTCTACACCTGTTTCCCTGCACTTCTACACCCTCGCGTCCGAGTTGCAGACCATTCATGATTCGGTGATGAATAAATACGGCCGAAACATACCTTACGATAGTGTTGATGTGACCAAAGAAACCACTGCAAGCACCAACCTCGACCCAACGAATCATACGGGAGCAACATCCTACCTGCTGCTCAACAGCAGTGCCACATCGTATGCTTCCGATTACTATTTACAGGTATCAACCGCTGCCTTCAGCAAATTCAACCCGAGTTTTGTGCCTATGAATCCCGGGTCGGTGTTGCCGGTAACATGGCTCGGAGCAGAAGCAAAATGGGAGGGCGAACAGGTGGTGGTGACCTGGCATGTGGCACAGGAATACAATATAGATCACTACGAAGTAGAGTTTTCAACCGATGGGAAACACTTCTTGAAAATAAGCGATGCACAGGCAGTGAATGCCATAAACAAATACACCGATTATTATTTCTATCATTCCTGGCCAAAGAATATACGCATTGGTTATTACCGTATCCGCCAGGTGGACCGGAACGGGGCAGTGGATTATTCACACATCATGGCACTCACCCTTGACTTCCATCCGTCGTTGTTCCCGAATCCGGCAACCGACAAACTATACATTACCTTTCCCCGTGCATTCCCTTCGGTATTGCCGGGAGTGAGCGTGTACGATGCATTCGGACGTCTGGTACTTCAAGAAACGATTACTGCCGGAAGCAACGAAAAAGTGCTTGATGTGAGCCGTCTTCCCGATGGTGTTTATTTTCTGAAATGGGACATTCCCGGCATGCCGGCCCAGCCTTTTGTTAAATCGCGGTGAGCCTTTCATGCAAGCTTACCCCCGCAACACCTCTGCCAATACAATATGTGATTTGATATCGCGCAAATGGATTAGATGTATTTTGTAATACATCAGCAGTTGACCCAGCAAACGCGCTCTGAGTGAAGAATCGGCCTTCATCACTTGAATTTCGTCGAATGAAGCCCTGATGATCTGATGCAACAGGGCCGTTTCATCGGGCTGCATCACGTCGGCATGGAAAGGATCGTGGCAGAAAGCAACACCATCCCGCATATCAAAACGGCTATCCGGCAATAAGCCGTCGAGGTTCGGGTACAATCCCAGAAACCGGCTGTACTGAATGAGAAAATAATGCGGCAGCAAAGAAGGCAGTACCGTTGTTTTGTTCAGATAGATGAGAAACGATTCGATGAAATCAAGCAATTCCGCATTCACATAATCATCAGGTACCGATTTGTACAACACCTCCGAAACAAACATCGCAATGGCTTGTTTATGCGTATGTGAATGGATATCGTGCAGCGGGTGCAAACACTGTGCATCTTTCATCATAAGAAACGCAGCGCTTTCATTACGCGATGCAATATCCATTTCAAGAATTGTAAGTGGAATGAACAAGGATGCTTTTAATGTGCTGTTTCTGCGACGAGCCCCCTTGATCATAAAACTCTTCATGCCCTGGGTAGCGGTAAGGATTTTAACGATGAGGCTGCTGTCACCGTATTTTACGGCATGAAGTACAATTCCTTTTGTTTTCGACTGCACAATTTAGATTATGTATAAATTACCGGTGTAAACAATGTGACGAATCCCATGTAATTTGTTTTGAATATTCAAAGGTACGTATCTATTTTTGCGCCACGGTTTAAAAAATCAGATCCGTTAATATTATGAATTGGTTTTCAAGGGCAATTACTTCTACCATAGGCAGAAAACTGGTAATGGGACTTACCGGTTTGTTTCTCATTGTTTTTCTTGTGGTGCACTGCAGTGTGAATGCACTGGTGTTTCTCAACGATGACGGGGAGATGTTTAACAAGGCGGCTCGTTTTATGGCCACCAACA
>JBGAVF010000131.1:0-8188 GCA_044228315.1 Bacteroidia bacterium
CTGTTTTCAGCCATGCTACGGTTGCCTCACATCAATTGATCTATGGCGATGTGCGCACCCGAAATCACCCTACAGGGGTAGATCGTATCATTGGCGAAGAGGTAACGCTGCACAACTTCTACTACCACGTGGGCTTATGCCATCAGGCGGCCTTCACGCGCAGGAGTGCTTTCGAAGCCACCGGACTTTACAATGGAAAAGAGTATCCCATACTGGCTGATCAGGAATGGTTTGTACGGTTCTTTAAAAACCATGGCCCTGCAATGTATGTGCATCAAACCATTGCATATTATGAAGTGGTGGGCGAAAGCTATAAGCAGCGTCTTCAGAACCATCACGACCACATGCGCATAGTGGCCAACCATTTTTCTTTTTATGTACGCATGGTGAATGCGATACGCAATCCATGGGTACTGGTAAAAATATGGTTGCTGAAACGGGTGGGTACGAGCCGGCTCTATGCCTGGTATCGCCGTATGTTCTTCAGCCGTTAGAAATTAGCACAGCCAAACTGATTCATTGGCTTTTTATGACTGGTGGATTTGTTGCTGCAGGCACTGAAAATTAAACCTGCGCAAAGCATAAGCAGAAATACCGGTTTCATGATCGATTTCATAGCGAAAGGGGGTTAGTGTGAGGTAGAGGTATTTCCCATGCTTTTCTGAAGACAGAAAAAAACGATCCGGATTTAGAAGTGCGGACAGCCGCAATTGCTTTTGAGCGGCTTGGTGCCGGTGGTCCTCTTGCTGCAACTGCTCAATCCCGATACCAAAAGAATTCCGAGGGCGAATACGAGTAGGGAGGTTTTTAGGGCTTTCATGCAGCAAAAATAGATTATTTTTTTCTGATTATTTCTTTAACGACTTTTGCGCACCTTTTATTTTATGGATTTTATAAAAAGTTTGATTCATCAGCTAACCACCCCGGAAGGGTTGCAGCAACTGGCCTCTGCTTACGGGTGGCTGATCTATGTGATACTCTTTCTCATTATTTTCACCGAAACCGGCCTGGTGGTGATGCCTTTGCTACCCGGCGATTCTCTGCTGTTCGCCATCGGAGCCGTTAGCGCTATTACCAATAATACCGGCATCAGCATATATGTTATTATTCCGTTGCTTGTGGTAGCCGCCCTGTGTGGCGATAACGTGAATTACTTTGTGGGGCGCTTTCTGGGAGTTCGCATCAAGCAGCGGGAGCGGGTGCTTTTTCTGAAGAAAGAATATATTCTGCAAACCGAAGCGTTCTATGCCAAACACGGAGGGAAAGCCATCATTATGGCCCGTTTTGCCCCAATCATTCGCACCATAGCCCCGTTTGTGGCCGGTGCCGGAAGTATGAACTACAGCCGGTATATAATGTTCTGCATAGCCGGAGCCATTTTGTGGGTATCGTCCATTGCCCTTGCCGGATATATGTTCGGTACCAACGCCTGGGTACAAAAGCATATTGAAATGATCGTGCTGGGGATCATCGGTGTATCGCTCATTCCGATATTCTATCAGGCCCTGAAGGCCGGTTTGAAAAAGAAAACCAACGGATAACCGACCCATGAAAAGGTTGTTCGGACTTATCGGGGCCTCACTGCAGCATTCCTTCTCGGCTGATTTCTTCACTTCCTTTTTTGCAAAAAACAATATTGCGGATGCGGAATACCGGAACTTTGAACTGGCCTCCATCGATGCCGTAAAAGAACTGTTTGCCATACCAGAACTTCAGGGGTTGAACGTTACTATTCCATATAAAGAACAGGTGCTGCCGTTTCTTCATGAACTGGATCCGGTGGCCGCCGCGATCGGTGCCGTCAACTGCATACAGCGTACCCCGGAGGGCTGGAAAGGCTACAATACCGATGCTGTTGGTTTTCGTAATTCATTACGCCCCTTGTTGCATCCACGGCACGACAAAGCCCTGGTGCTGGGGTCGGGAGGCGCTTCGAAAGCGGTGCAGTATGTTTTGAAAGAACTGGGTATTCCGTTTCAGGTGGTTTCGGGCAGCCATGTCCCCGGAACAATACCCTATGAAGAGGTTACAGAAAAAAAGGTACACGAGCATTTGCTTATCATCAATTGCACCCCATTGGGCATGTTTCCCAATATTTCCGATTCGCCCAATTTGCCCTACCATGCGTTAGGAAAACGCCACCTTTTGTACGATCTTATTTACCGGCCAAAAATTTCCGAATTCCTGCGAAGCGGGATGGAAATGGGGGCAAAAGTGAAGAACGGACAGGAAATGCTCGAGATCCAGGCGATGGAAAGCTGGAAAATCTGGAATGGGGAAATTTTCACAAAATAGTAGAAGCATTCTAAACAAAATTGCCATATATTTGTAATCGTTCTAAACAAGCATTTTTAGGAACGTTTTACACCTATGATCAAGTTGCCGATTTATCTGGATAACAACGCCACAACCCCCATGGATCCGAGGGTGTTACAGGCGATGTTACCGTATTTTACCGATGTATTCGGAAATGCCGCAAGCCGTAACCACGCGTTCGGATGGAAAGCGGAAGAAGCTGTGGATTATGCCCGTGAGCAGGTGGCGGCTTTGATCGGTGCCAGCGAGAAGGAGATCATTTTCACCTCCGGTGCCACTGAGTCGAACAATCTGGCTATTAAAGGTGTTTTTGAAATGTATGCCGACAAGGGCAATCACATCATAACGGCCGTTACCGAACACAAAGCAGTACTTGATACCTGCAAGCACTTAGAGAAACTGGGTGCCGAGATCACATACCTGCCGGTTGGTGCCGATGGCCTGCTCGATCTGGCGCAACTGGAAGCGGCCATGACGCCTAAAACCATACTGGTATCCATTATGTTCGCCAATAACGAAATTGGTGTAATACAACCTATCAAAGAAATTGCCGCCATTGCACACAAGCACGGGGCCTTGTTTCATACCGATGCCACCCAGGCCGTTGGAAAAATAAATACCGATGTAAATACTTTCGGCATCGACCTGATGTCGCTCACGGCCCATAAAATGTACGGTCCGAAAGGTGTGGGCGCCTTGTATGTACGCCGTAAAAACCCGCGGGTAAAGGTTACCGCGCAAATGGATGGAGGAGGACATGAAAGAGGCATGCGCAGTGGCACCCTGAATGTTCCCGGCATTGTTGGCTTTGGAAAAGCCTGTGAAATTGCTCGTCAGGAAATGGATCAGGATGCCGACCGTCTTTCCAAACTCCGCGACCGTCTGGAATCTTCGTTGCTGGAACTGGAGGAAAGCTATGTGAACGGTAATACGCAGCACCGCTTGCCCCATGTAACCAATATCTCCTTCAAATATGTAGAAGGCGAAGGACTGATGATGGGCGTGAAGGATCTGGCCGTTTCGAGCGGTTCGGCCTGCACCTCAGCTTCACTGGAGCCTTCGTATGTGCTGAAAAGCCTGGGTCTTGACGATGACCTGGCACACTCTTCCCTGCGTTTCGGTCTAAGCCGTTTCACTACCGATGAAGAAATCGACTTCGCCATCAACCAGGTGAAAGAAGCTGTGAACAAATTGCGCGACATGAGCCCGTTGTGGGAAATGTTCAAGGAAGGTATTGACCTGAAAAGTATTGAATGGGCAGAACATTGAGCCGAATAAATAACGAACCCGAAAATCAACCAATTAAAAAAGTAAACAATCATGGCATATTCAGAAAAAGTAATCGATCATTACAGCAATCCCCGCAACATCGGAACGCTGGATAAAAGCAAGAACAATGTTGGCACCGGACTGGTAGGAGCTCCCGAATGCGGCGACGTAATGCGCCTGCAGATTGAGGTAGATGAAACCACCCATACCATCACCGATGCGAAATTTAAAACATTCGGCTGTGGCAGCGCCATTGCATCTTCTTCACTGGCCACCGAATGGCTGAAAGGAAAAAGCATTGAAGATGCATTGAAGATTGACAATATGGATATTGTGGAAGAGCTGGCCTTGCCTCCGGTGAAGATCCATTGTTCGGTTTTGGCCGAAGATGCTATTAAAGCAGCCATTAACGATTACCGGGCCAAGAACAACCTGGCGCCTATTGAAACTCACTAAGAGTAAATATTAAACGTAACGGTTATGAGTATTACCATAAGCGATAAAGCCAAAGCAAAAGTTACCGATCTGATGCGCGATGCGCAACTCGGTTCGGATTATTTTCTTCGGGTGAGTGTAACGGGAGGCGGATGCTCCGGACTTTCGTACAAACTCGATTTTGATAACGAAGAGCACAAGGGCGATCAGTTTTTCGAAGACAAAGGACTGCGTATTGCTGTGGATATGAAGAGCTTTTTGTACCTCTTCGGTACGGAACTGGATTTCAGCGACGGGCTGAACGGGAAAGGATTCAACTTCATCAATCCCAATGCTTCACGCACCTGCGGATGCGGGGAAAGTTTTGCCGTATGATATAGTTTTACACCCGATTTTAGACAAGCCGGCACTTCCGAAAGTCCGGCTTTTTTTATCCCAAAAATTAAGCACTTTTGCACTCTTCATGAAAAAAGCCATTTTCGTTATCAGCATTTGCCTCTGCATACTGCAAGGCAATGCGCAGGCCGATAGTATTGCCCGGAGTTTTTCCACCACCATCACCACCGACGACCTGCAGGAATACCTTTCTTTTATTGCCGGGGATAATACAGAAGGGCGCGAAACCGGCACCCCGGGCCTGCAGCGGGCAGCACAGTACATCAGCGCTAAATTCAGCCTTTTCGGGGTTGAGATCCCTTCCGGACAAAAAAGCTACTACCAGAATTATCCTTACCAGCGAAATATTTCAAAAGATATTGCCCTCTATGACTCGACCCGCAGGTACGAGTTTCTGAAGGATTTTTACGTGCAGCCGGAGATCCGTAACACCCTCTTGTACAATAAAAAAGTGGTGTTCTTGGGCTATGGGATCGGCGAGGGTTTTTACAACGATTACAAACAGGACACCAACCTTACCGATAAAATTGTCATTCTGCTGAACGATGAGCCTGTGCGAAAAGGGAAATATGTAATCAGTAAAAGTGCAGAGCACAGCGACTGGTATCATAACATGAGCCGTAAACTGGATCTGGTGAAACGGTATAAGCCGGCCGCTGTTGTTGTGATCGATGATCAGTTCAGAGAAAACATTACAAAATTTAAAACACTGCTCACCAAGCACCACGCGCCTATTTTACTCGAGTCGGTGCAGCAGGTTGAAACACCGGTGCTATTTACCGGCATGGGTACTGCAGCGGCGTTGCTGAAGCTGGATTCAGCTTTGCTGGTGAAAATGATTCAGCGGGGGGCTTCGAAGCGTAAACCCTTTCATTACTTCAGTTCCAATGCCGCATCGCTGGAGATCGACCGGATCGAGTGGATGAATAATGCCGATAATGTGATCGGCTTTGTGGAAGGTACCGATTTGAAGGATGAGGTGATCGTGATCTCCGCACATTACGACCATCTGGGAAAACATAAAGGCAAAGTTTATTACGGCGCCGATGATGATGGTTCGGGAACCGTCGCCATGCTTGAACTGGCCCAGGCCTTTGGTATAGCGAAACGAGCCGGGCACGGTCCGCGACGCAGTATCGTGTTCTGTGCATTCAGTGGCGAAGAGAAAGGACTGATGGGTTCGGCTTTTTATTCGAAGCTACCCTGGTTCCCCATGGAAAAAACCGTGCTTGACCTGAATATTGATATGATCGGGCGTGTGGACTCAGCGCATGCCGGCAATCCGTTGTACATATATCCTATTGGTACCTCTATGCTGAGTTCCGAACTGAAACCCTTACTGGAAAAGAACAATGACACCTATTCGCATTTGGTGCTCGACTATAAGTACGACAATACCAAGGACCCAAACCGGTTTTATTACCGGAGCGATCATTACAACTTTGCTAAGCACAACGTACCGGTGATCTTTTTCTTTAACGGCACGCATGCCGATTATCATAAAAGTACGGATACCATTGAAAAAATTCAGTTCCCGAAAATGCAAAGCATTACACGGCTCATATTTTTCACTGCCTGGGATGCAGCCAACCGCACCGAACGCATTAAAACCGATTTAAAATAATACCCTCCATGGCATCTAACATTATTTACGGAATTCATGCTGTTCAGCAAGCCATTGAAGCCGGGAAAAATATTGATAAGCTATTCATTCAGAACGGTCTGAAAGGAGAGCTGATCACATCGCTGAAGCATGCTGTGCACGAACGCCAGTTGTTCATTCATTATGTTCCCAAAGAGAAGCTCGACCGCATAACGCCCAAAAATCATCAGGGCGTGATTGCCTTTTCTACCGAGATCGAATATGCTTCGCTGGAAATGCTGGTGCCGCAGATCTTTGAGAAAAGTGAAACCCCGTTAATACTGGTTCTCGACGGAGTTACCGATGTGCGGAACTTTGGCGCCATTGCACGCAGCGCCTATTGTGCCGGGGCACATGCGATTGTGATCGGGGTGAACAATGCCGCACCCGTGAACGAAGATGCCATTAAAACATCGGCAGGTGCCCTGCATCATATTCCGGTATGCAAGGAGAACAACCTGAAGTCATCGCTCAACTATTTAAAAGAATGCGGTATTCGGCTGCTGGCCTGTACCGAGAAAACGGAGGATACCATTTACGATACCGACATGAAAGAGCCGGTGGCCCTGATCCTGGGCAGTGAAGATAAAGGGATCAGCCCGGCCCTTCTGCAATTGGCGGATGCCCGTGCATCGATTCCGGTATCGGGCAATGTAGGCTCTTTGAACGTATCGGTGGCTGCAGGCATTATTTTATTCGAAGCCTTACGGCAACGACGGTAAAATGTATTAAATTTGTATGCCTATGAAGAATGCATTTCTGCTAACTTTTTTATTGATCCTGACCCTGTTCGTAAAGGCCCAGAAGATTCATGTAGTGGCGGATGAACGCATCCTGCAGAAACTGGAGAATAAAAAGCTGATGAATACGCCCGATGCAAAACATAACGGGTTCCGTTTTCAGTTGTTTCAGGGCGCTTCCCGTTCGGCAGCTTTTGTGGCGAATGAAAACTTCCTGAGTATATTTCCCGATGTGCCCTCGTATATTCTGTACGATCCGCCGAATTTCAAAGTACGTATCGGTGATTTTCGTTTCAAATACGAAGCCCTGGCCTTCCGCGATGAATTGAGGAAACAGAACATCGGAACTTACTTTATTGTACATGATAAAATCAATCTTCCGAAACCCCGGTAAAAAAACAAATTCACCGGTTTCTTGTTAACTGAACAGAGAACACATTGCCTTTTTTCAAATATCTAATAACGTATAAACCCTACCAATTATGTCATTTACATTGCCCGCCCTGCCGTATGCATTTAATGCACTGGAACCACACATAGATGCCCGTACCATGGAAATACATCATGGGAAACACCATCAGGCCTATATTACCAACCTGAACAATGCCATCGCCGGAACACCTGCCGAAAACCTGAGTATAGAAGAGATATGTAATCATATCAGTCAGTATCCGGCTGTTGTTCGTAACAACGGGGGCGGTCATTACAACCATTCCCTGTTCTGGAGTATCATGGGGCCTTACGGAGGTTCACCTTCCGATGCGCTGATGGCTGCCATTAACGCAGATCTGGGAGGCATGGAGAAAATGAAAGAAGATTTTAATAAAGCCGCCATCACTCGTTTTGGCAGCGGATGGGCATGGGTATGTGTGAAAGATAAAAAACTGACCATCTGTTCCACTCCGAATCAGGACAACCCGATCATGGATCTGCCGGAAGTGAAATGTGGTACCCCTATACTGGCACTCGATGTATGGGAGCATGCCTATTACCTCAATTATCAGAACCGTCGTCCGGATTATGCTACGGCATTCTGGAATATCATTAACTGGGCGGAAGTAAGCCGCCGGTACGATGCCGCTATGAAAGGATAATGCATCCGGATATCTCATTTAAAGAGCCATCGGGACGTATCCGGTGGCTTTTTTTATGAGCTGGATTTTTCTATTTATTGAATTATAGCGGCCAGTGAAACCACGACCGGGAGGCCCATTGCGCCAGTTGAATGCCGGCTCCGGCCATAATGAAGCTATCGAAACGGTCGAGGACCCCACCGTGTCCGGGAATCAGGGAACTGTAATCCTTTACCCCGCAAATTCTTTTGTACCCCGACGCCAGCAGGTCACCGGCCAATCCAAACAGCACAATGTAAACGGTAAACAACAGGATG
>JBGAVF010000132.1:0-8190 GCA_044228315.1 Bacteroidia bacterium
GGACTTTGGATGCTTTTATATCTCAGGCAAGCCGACAGAATATTGAGATATAATATATATGGGAGAATATTTACGGGAAGATCGTATAGATATCTTTTCTGTGAGCGATTACGATCAACCGGATCGATTGATCAGAGATACGTTCCATCCCAATCCGGTAATCACCGATCCGGTACCGGTAATAATTTTTAAATCCGGTCAGCTTTTTAATATTGGGAAGGTCGTCGAGGGAACGGGCTGCTTCAAGGGCTGAAATAAATTTTTCAATTTTCGGGAAAAGCAGTCTGTTGCTTACTTTGTCTAACGACTTTTCAAAGGATTTATCGAACGAAACGATCATTTCGATTTCAATTTCTTTAAGATCTTCTCTTTTGAAACAGTCTTACCGGTTTTTACTTTATCCATAAGGTTGCCCAGCATGAAATCCTCAAATTGATCATCCTTCAAATCCATCACATTCCCGCCTAATTTTTTCGCGAGTTCGGTAAGTAGCTTATTGCTTTGCTTATCAGCCTTTATTACAATGGTGCTCATGAGGTAAAAATAATGAATATTTTCAAAACAAGATGAAACGGACACGTCTCGACCTGTCCTCAACGGGTGATGGTTTCTTTAAATTGATGATAATAGAATCAGCAGGCCACCCTTCGATAAACTCAGGATGACATAACGTTTTTGTTGATTCTTTTGGAAAAAGGGTTGACGGGCTTAGGGGTGTTTAAGAATCAGCAGGCCACCCTTCGATCCTCCAGAGGCGGACTCAGGATGACATAACGTTTTTGTTGTTTCTTTTGGAGAAAGGGTTGACGGGCTTAGGGGTGTTTAAGAATCAGCAGGCCACTCTTTCCGCCTAAGGCGGACTCTGGGTAACATACCATTTTCTTGTCCTTTGCCTTAACCTCAACCTTAACCTCAACCTTTCTCTAAACTTCTAAACCCCTAAACCCCTAAACCCTAAACCATTTACCATCTACCATCTACCATCTACCATCTACCATTTACCATTTACCATTAACCATCGTATCTTTGCACCATGCGATCCTTTTTTCTCCTTTGCCTGCTTGTGAGTGGTATGTCTTTATGGGCCTCTCCGCCCGACAGTACCGCCATATACCATAAAGTAAAAACCGGAGAAGATGTGGTGGCTATCGCGAAGAAATACCATGTAAGAGCCTCCCAGCTCCGCACCTGGAACCACCTGCCCAACAACCTGGTGAAAGCCGGCGACTCCCTCATCATAGGATATAAAAAAGCACCGGTTGTGATCGCACAGCAACGCCTGGTGAGCGACGATACTATGAAACGTAAAGACAGCGTGGTGAAAAAGGAGGTGACGGTGCGCGATACCGTGGAGGAAATGCGTCAGTACCGGGAAACGGAAAAGCTGGAAGGGGGCATCGGTGCCCGCAGCTTCGACGGGGACCTGGCACCCGGGAAATTTCTGGCCTATCATGCAAAACTTCCTGCCGGTACCATTGTAAAGGTCACCAACCAGTCGAACAAGAAAACAGTATATGTGAAGATCGTGGGGAAAATACCCGCCACCTATGAAGGGAACAATATCATCGTGATATCGAAAGCGGCTGCCGATAAGATCAGTGCCGAAGACGAACAGTTTGCCTGCAAAATCAGTTACGGTAAAAAATAATGCTGAAGAAATATATCGTTCCGCATAACCTCATTGGCGTTGGATGTATATTTATTGCGATCGGTATCCCCTGTGAAGGATTCCTCCGTGGATTTCAGAACACGGGCCTCATTGCCTTGCTGGCCGCCGCCGCCCTGCATTATTTCCGGAAAGATAAGAACGTGCATTTTCCAGCAGAGTCTATCCTGTTCATGAGTATGTTTTTACTGGTGGTACTGCAGTTCGTGTTTGTGAACGATACCCGTGTGCAGGGATTGAAAACCGGACTCAAGCTGCTGGCGCTTTTGTATCCCATCGCTTTTGCTTCACTACCTCCCGTATCACCCAAACTAAAACGGATCACCCTCACGGTGTTTGTGGGGTGTACCGCCCTCATTGCCTTGCTTACCGATGTGGATTATCTGCTCCACTTCCATGCCTACAATGAAATGATCAGCCATTCAAAGCCCATTGGCATTGTAGGCGGTACCAATCATATTTATTTCAGTGTCATCATGGCCATTGCCATCCTATCGGGACTGCACCTGCTGAAACAGGGTACCAGCGTAGTGATGACATCCCGCCTCGACTGGCTGATACTTGTTGCCACAGGCATCCTGTTTATTTCCCTGCATCTGCTTACGGCGCGCACCGGATTGCTGGCGTTTTATGCTGCCCTGCTTGCCATCCTCTTTCGCTACGTGTGGATCACCCGCCGGTATCGACTGCTCATCGGGGGGCTTACGCTTATATTCCTTGTGCCGTTCTCGGCTTACTGGGTGGTGCCTTCGGTACACCAGCGTATCAACAACACGGTGGAAGATATTACCCGGTATTTCAAAGGGGATTATATCGCCTACTATTCGGTATCGGAGCGCTTCGAAACCTGGAAAGCCGCCACGCATATTATTCTTGACCATCCGCTGTTTGGTGTAGGGTATGGCGATCTATCGCAGTTTCTGGAAGCGCAGTATAAAATTGACGGGGCACGCCTGGAGCGCGATGAGTTTCTGCCCAACTGCCACAACCAGTATATCGAAATGTTTGCCACCCAGGGAATACTCGGGTTTACCGTGCTCATCGCATTGCTGATGCTGTTGTGGAAGAAGGTGAAAACCCTGAAGGCCAACAACTATTACTGGCTCGGGTTCATCACCATTATAAGTGTGGCTTTTCTGGTGGAAAGCATGCTGGAACATCAGGTGGGTCTTACCCTTTTTCTGTTTTTCAGCTACTTCATTCCCTGGGGTGTTCCTCAGAGTTTGAAAAATACGGTAGAGGCTCCGTTGCCGTAAACGGCTACATCGGCATCGCGCACCTCACGCACTTCCGGATGCGTTTTCGCAATTTTCAGGATCTCATTTTTCAGTCGCCCGTTACCTACACCATGTATAAATGTTACCTTATGCATTTTGGTGGCAATGGCATTGTCGAGGGCACGGGTGAAATGTTCCAGCTGAATTTGTAAGGTCTCCTGTTTGGTGAGCTGGGTGAAATGGTTGTGCAGCTTGTCGATATGCAGGTCGATGACCGGTAAGGGCGCGGGAACAACGGCAGCATGATCGGCCGGGGCGGTTACGGTTTCTTTTTTGCCGAAGTCTTCAAGTGCTTTAATATCCTCTGTACTCAGGGTGTTGTCGAGGGTGAAGATGTATCCCTGTTTTTTCAACAGGGGCACGGCACGCAGTTGTTTGAAGAACTTGTTGGCCTGCATCTTCATGTTCCATTGCAGGGGAGGGGTTATGCTGTGTTGCGGTTGTTTCAGTATCTGAATATAAAATACCGGCCATTCACTGAAGGTACTCACGGGCAGGGTTTGCATGCGGGCCGTCTGAAACGCATCGATGAGGCACAGATTTTTATTCCCGGCTTCTTTTCCCTGCACGGTGAAGTAGTTCACAGCGATCAGCTCCTGGGTATGGTTCACCAGAAACACATCCATGTTTTTTTCATCGGCATGCACAAAGGCGAGGTATATGTATTCATCAAACCCTTTCTCGGCCTGTTTGGGTTCGGCTGCCTGCTTTTGTTCGAGGCGGGCAAAAAAATCGTTGTGCGAAATTTTCACCACCTGGTTCATGGGCACCGGGATCTCAAAATCGTTGTTCACGGTAACCCCCACCGTCTTGTCGTCGATGATGGCCGACACTATACCATCCATGGGCTCGTTCAGGAACCGTACATTATCACCAAGGCTTAATTTCATGGAGCGAAAATACTGTTTTCTCTCCTGTTGAAGTTTCACGGGCAGGTCATAGCCGTATCTTAACCCCGGCGTTTACTACAAATCCTTCCGGATGTGAGGTCCATATATCATCGAAGGTGGGGTTGGTGCGGCTCCCGTTCACCACACTTTTAATGCGGCTTTGCCGGTTGTCGGTGATGTTTTCGAAGTTGGCGAATATGCTGATGATGCCAAAGGTTTTCTCGGCCATGGCCCCGATGTTCCAGAAGGATGGGGTACGTGTGGCATCGCTCAGGTATTGACGGTCGGTATAATAACATTCAAATCCCAGCTTGAAATTCTTTTCCTTTTCATACATCAGTATCAGGTTCACCCGGTTACGGGCAATGAGCGGAAGATGTTCACCGGCCGGCAGGTAACGGGCCGATACATCGGTAAACGTATACCCGGCAAAAAGTTTCAGGTCTTCTTTAAATATCACTTTCACATTGGTTTCGAAACCGGCACTGCTGAGGGGCTTATTCGTATTGGTTATAACCCATCGCTTGGCAGTATCGGAATGCAGCACCGCCGCATGCATGATGTAGGTGTAAAAGAACATCTGGTTCACCGTAACAAACAGATCATCGGTGATGCCCACCTTGTAATTGAGGTCTGCGGTACCACCATAGCTTCGTTCCGACCGTACATTCGATAACGGCATTACGTTGCGGTATTGCAGCGCCTCGGTTTGTTCGGTGAACAGGGAAGGGGTTTTGTAACCCAGTCCGGCCCCGATGCGCGAACTGATCGCTTTACTCAGCTGCAGCAAGGCCGAAATGCGCGGCAATACAAACACTTCTTTCTTCCCGTAGTTCACATTGCTGTAATGCACCCAATCGGCACGCACCCCGCTCTCCAGTTTCAATCGTTCCGATACGTCCCAGGTATGTTGTGCATACACACCTCCGGTGCGGGTCACAAAATGCCGCTTCGGAAACTGCAGCGTATCCTTTTCGGAGAACCGGTCGTAAATAAAATTGGCACCCACGATCAGCACCTGGTTTTGGGTGTTGGTTACGTGCGAGAGGTCGGTGAAACTGTTGTTGTTTATGCCCGAAAAGGAATAATCAGACAGGGCAATGCTTCGGTTGAAATAGCTATAGTTGGTGCGGGCCACAATACGCCGTGATTCCGACGCTTTATAGGTGAGTTCCGCAAAGGCATTGTTGCGCAGGCTGGTATTCTTTTCGAAATACGTGTGTGCACTGTCGGCCCGGTTATTGATCACCACGATATCGCCTCCGGTGCGGTTGGCTTTGGTGAAGCAGTTGCCAATTACGATGGTGGTTTTGGAGGAAGGGTATAAATAGATACGAGGTTGTATGCTGAGATCCGACGACTTGGGCAGCTCGGTAAAACCATCCTTGTCCACATCGTATGCTTTTTGCCGGTTCACGGCAGCCATGAGGGTGTAACCGGCTTTTTCATTGCGTGCCGAAGCAAACATTCCGAGGTTGGTTTGCCCCACATGCGATTGGTTTACAAGAAATGAATAGTCCTTTTTTTCACCGGGTGTTTTGGAAATGAAATTTACCACACCGGCAATGGCCCCGGCCCCGTAAAGGGTGGAAGCCGGCCCTTTAATGATCTCCACCTGTTGCAGGTCGAGCGGGGGATCTCCATAATAGAGAGTCCGCCGGCAAAGTTGCCGAAATTCGGAGAGCCGTCTTTCAACAGCTGGGTATACCGCCCGTCGAGGCCCTGAATGCGTATGCCGGCATTGCCGCTGGTGGCCGAGGTTTGCTGTACCTTAATGCCGGTACTTTCATTCAGTATCATGGCTACGTTGGCCGGCCGCATATTGATCTTCTCTTCGATCTCTTCTACATCAATGGTTTCTACCCGCGTGGGTACGTTGGCAATGGTGCGGCTGGTGCGGGTGGAAGAAATGATGACTTCTTCGATCTCCTCTTTCTCTTCCACCAAAAAGAGCTGTTGTTGCACGGAGGTATCGGTTGCAGCAAAAAGCAGGGTTAGTTCCAGCGTACGGTACCCGATGCAAGTGAACACAAGGGTTTGGGTGCCGGAAGGAATATTCTTCAGCACGATGACACCGCTGGCATCGGCTTTCATCCCCAGGGTGGTGTTCTTTACATGCAAAAAGGCCCCCGCCAGGGGTTCATGGGTGGCACTGTCGAGCACCGTGGCCCGGAAAGTGGTTTGTGAAAATGAAAAGGTGCTGTATAGTATTGCCATCAGGGGCAATAGAAATTTTTTCATGAATAAAGTAAATTAAGGGTTACAAATTGAAATACAGAGAAAGCACATCGCATACTACGAAGCAGATACATGTGCGCAGCGATTATCAGGCAAGCCGGGGCGGTTGCCATACGGTATTCAAGAAGCCTGCAGAAGCGCCCGGAAAATAAAAGGTCAGCAATTTACCGGTAGAAAAACCAATGATCTGCCGGGGTTGGGGTGATTCGAGATGAAGGAACAGCACAGAACCACAGGCACAACTACAAAAGGGGGAGCAAGCCGTAGTTTCATGCTCATCGGTATGCGTGGTATCGTTTTCTGCATTACAGGTCATGCTTGTTTCTGCACAACGCTCCACCTCATGGCAGGGCAGGCATGAAATACAAAGAAAGTAAAGGCAAAACAAGGTGGTAAACCAGTGCATTATGGCAAATATACTATCCGGATTGGAATTCGGAAGTGTTGCATGTGCAAACCGGAATTAGCTTTTCAGGCATGCATCTTCCGGAAACTGCAGAATACAAAGTTCTGCAGGGTGCCGAACGGCGTTTGGTGATCAATGGTGATGCATTTTATCTTCTCGAAATATTGCCGCAGCTTCTCGGTCATGCTCTGCTCCGAGTATTGCTTTATTTCAATGCCGCTGCATTTTTTAGGGCCCTGTTCCGAGAAGGTGCCAATGATCATGATGCCATTTTCGGTGAGGTGTTGCTGGGCCGTATGCAGATACGATTCAATTTCCTGTTCATCGGTGAGAAAATGAAAGGCGGCCCGGTCGTGCCAGAAGTCATATTTTTCGGTAGGGATGAAGGTAGCTGCATCTGCCACGATCCATTTCACCTGCTCTGCCTTAGCGCCAAGTCGTTTGCGGGCTTTTTCCAGCGCGGCTTCCGATATGTCAAGTACGGTAATATCCTGATACCCGAGCTCAAGCAAATGATCCACCAGCAAGCTGTCGCCCCCGCCTATGTCGATGATGCGGGCATGAAGAGGTACTTTAAACTCACGGAAAAACTGCAGGGATGTTTCAGGAGTAGGTTGATACCAGCTTACTTCATCGGGTTGTTTGGTCTGGTATATTTTCTCCCAGTGTTCTTTGCGTTGAATGGGTTCCATGCCGTTGCGTTGTAAGAGGGATCAAAGTTACGATAGAAATAAGAAATACCGTATGATAATACTGAAGACAAAGAGAGAGAAACCGGCAGTTCAGGGCTTCATGAAATGCAGCGGATGTTACTTGAAATAGCAGCGTATTTATTCTTCGGTACGCAATACTTTGATCCAGTAAATGAAATAGATGACACCCACCATAAAAGTAGGGATAAGGAATACCTGCATAAATTTATAGTTATGCGGGTTAAAGGCAAAGAACAAGGCCGATCCCAGCATGATGATAATGGCTCCGCTGAGGGGTTTCCACCACAGCATGAGATACCCGATGAAATACGTGAAAACAAAACCGGTAGGATTGTCGTACCATTGTGTTACCCCGTCGATAAACTCTTTGGTGGAATGAAAAGCGCCCATCAGCTTCGGAACAAAGATCAGGGAGAGCAATAGGGTAACGATGATGCCGTAAACCAGTGCGATGAAGCGAAGAATTTTTCCGGTATTCATACAATGCAGTGAATTAAAGGGTGGCGGAGTTCCTGTGTATTGCCCAAAGGAATACCTTATTCATGCAGGCTCAAATGACCGCCGTCATGTTTATTCCGTTTTTTGCGGTGCCGCGCTGGGCATGTGCGCTTCATGAACGTATCGGTGCATGGTTTGATGGCGGTTTGCCGCTGAAGCTGCTTTCATTTAGTATTTTCGTGGCATGCATATCATTATCCTGGGAGGAGGTGCCGCCGGCTTTTTCTGTGCCATCAACTGCGCCGAAAAAATTCCGGGTGCGCGTATCACCCTGCTGGAGAAGACCGGCAAACTGCTGAGCAAGGTGAAAGTGAGCGGGGGCGGGCGGTGCAATGTAACCAACGCGCTCACCGATATACCGGCCTTAACGGCATGCTATCCGCGGGGCAGCCGGGAGTTACGCAACAGCTTTCACAGGTTCTCAACCTCCGATACCGTTCTCTGGTTTAAAGAACACGGGGTGACATTAAAAACGGAACCCGACGGTCGTATGTTTCCGGTA
>JBGAVF010000133.1:0-8113 GCA_044228315.1 Bacteroidia bacterium
TATCGGACTGGCCCTGGGCCTGCTGGTGAACTGGCTCACCATCTGGCTTTACGGAGCGCTCACCCGCGATATCGATGAATTGCACGAGATCGACCGGGGAAGCATGTCAACCGCCATTCTGCTGTCGGTGATCGTGGTGGTGATCACCCTGTTTGTACGGGAAGGATATGTGCTTTTGCTCGAAAGCATCATTCCGTATCCGCAACTACCTATTCTGCCGAAATAAGAGGCTGAAGTACGAAAACAAAGGGCGTAAAAAAAGCCGCCCGGAGGCAGCTTTTAAAACATTGTTTATCATTAATTATTTATAGTTTGAATGCTTTCTTCACCTGATCTACCATATCCAGTTTCTCCCAGGTAAACAATTCCACCTGCACTTTTTTCTCGTTCTCTTTACCTTTATTGAAGATCTTGGTCACGGTTTTTGGCTCGCGGCCCATGTGTCCGTAAGCGGCTGTTTCAGCATAGATCGGGTTGCGCAGTTTCAGGCGTTGTTCAATGGCGTACGGGCGCATATCGAAGATCTTTTCTACGATGCGTGCAATTTCACCGTCGCTCATTTTTACTTTCGATGTACCGTTGGTGTTGATATACAACCCGCAAGGCTTGGCTACACCGATGGCGTAAGAAACCTGCACCAGTACTTCATCGCACAAACCGGCAGCTACCAGGTTCTTGGCAATATGGCGGGTAGCATACGCTGCTGAACGGTCCACCTTGCTCGGATCTTTTCCCGAGAAAGCACCCCCTCCGTGAGCACCTTTTCCACCGTAGGTGTCAACGATGATCTTACGTCCGGTTAATCCGGTATCCCCGTGCGGGCCACCGATAACGAACTTACCGGTAGGGTTGATATGATAGGTGATCTTATCGTTGAATAATTTCTGAATAGACGGTTTCAGTTGTTTTTTAACCCGTGGAATGATGACGCTGATGATGTCTTTGCGGATCTGATCCAGCATTTTTTTATCACTGTCAAAATCATCGTGCTGGGTGGAAACTACGATGGTATCGATACGAACCGGCTGGTTGTTATCGTTGTATTCAATGGTTACCTGACTTTTTGCATCCGGGCGAAGGTATTTCAGCTCCTTACCGGCGCGGCGGGTTTTGGAAAGCTCCTGCAGAATTTTGTGCGCGATATCCAGGGCCAGCGGCATATAGTTATCGGTTTCTTTGGTAGCATACCCGAACATCATTCCCTGGTCGCCGGCACCCTGTGCATTGGCTTTGGCTTCAAAATCGAGTTTCTTCACACTGCGGTCAACCCCGCGGTTAATATCGGCGCTTTGTTCATGAATGGCACTCAGCACTCCGCATGAGTTGGCTTCGAACATATATTCAGCCTTGGTGTATCCAATGCCCCGTATTACTTCACGCACAATATCCTGTACATCAAGGTAAGTTTTTGACTTTACCTCTCCGGCAAGAACTACCTGACCGGTTGTAACCAGTGTTTCGCAGGCAACCTTACTTTGCGGATCGTAAGCTAAAAAGTTATCGATAAGGGCATCAGAAATCTGATCGGCCACCTTATCCGGGTGTCCTTCGGATACGGACTCAGAGGTGAACAAATACGGCATGGGTTGATTGAATTAATTTAAAAAATGAAAAAATAATCGGGTTCTGAAAAAAGAGTGCAAAAGTAGGTTTTTTCGCATAAAAACTGAAATTTATGATTCGGTATTGCCATGCTTCTGAATTCACTGCAATACAGGTGTTTAGCCCCTTTACGGATTATTTGCCGGTCGAACGCTGAATCTGTTACTTTTGCGTCTGCATGATGGTTCCGCCTTTCCTTTCCAACAACGCTACAATTGCGGTGGCGGCTACCGCCCGGTATGCCGATGAGAAGCTGTTGGAAGATGCGCTGCTTGCCTTGAAAAACAGCGGCTACCGGGTGGTGGTGTCGCCGCTGGCCACCACGCCGTTCCATCGGTTTGCAGGTGACGATGCCTCCCGTGCTGCTGAATTCAACCGCCTGCTGAATGACCCGGAGATTGACGCCGTCTGGCTGGTGCGGGGAGGATACGGAACCTTGAGGATACTTGATACGATCGACTGGGATGCATTGCTCAGGCATCCGAAATGGCTTATTGGCTTCAGCGATTTTACCCTGGTACATTGCCGGCTGCAGCACCTCAATATGGCCTCGGTTCACGCCTGTACTTTTTCACAACTCTCCCGTTTCGGGCTCCGGCACGAGAATGTGATCTCGGCCCTTGAGCTCATCAGCGGGGAGCCCAATAAGTATACGTTTTCAGCACACCCGTTCAACCGGCATGGGTCAGCCACCGGTAGTATCACCGGAGGGAACCTCTCGCTTATTTGCAATACCATAGGTACCTCCACGCAACCCGATACCCGAGGCCGTATTCTTGTTCTCGAAGATTGTGATGAATACATGTACCATTACGACCGTATGCTCCGGCAAATGAAACGGGCCGGTATGCTGCAGGGTTTGGCCGGACTGATCATCGGAAGCAGCACCTTCAAACCGGAACCCGATGATATTCCCTTCGGTTTCACGCTGGAGGAGATCGTGATGGATTGCGTGAAGGAATATTCTTACCCGGTTTGTTTTGAAGCACCTTTCGGACATACCGACAGGAATTATGCACTGATGATGAATACCCCTTATACCCTGCATGTGACCCAAACGGAAACACGGTTGCATCATTTGCCGGTACCGGAATAAGGGTTTGTTTTTTTACTTTTCGGGAAATAATAACTTATGTATCTTTGACATCCTCCCTATGTTAAACAATATATATCTGCAAGGGCTCAGCTACACCACCTTCGAACAGTTCCCCGGTATTTACGCAACCGGAGATTACAGGGATGAAGGGTCTTCCCGTTTTATATGCACTTACGAAGACGGGCAGCGCCACAAGGAGGACCTGTTCGACCTCCTGAACCGGATGCATCTTGGGTTGCTTCCTCACGAATGGGAGCTGCATCATATCGTGGAAGGAAGGCATTTTGCCGATATCGATTTCAAGGGTAATTTACAACTGATGTACGATTCGGAGTTGCCCTGTGTGCTAATACATTCCAATGAACATGCTCTGTACACGCGTATCGCTTCCATCCGTGCTACAGCCGAATTATTTCTCGACCGTGAACAATCGGGTACACGTGAGAACCGTTCACGGCAAACACAGCTGGCGGCTGCGAATGTTCAGAAAAGAAACCGGCTGATACAACGTCTCGATCGTCTCACCAAATTTTACAACGGTGTGTATGCCGGTGATGAGATGATGCAAACCATTGCCTTTAATGTAATTAAGGAAGCCCGGAAGAACATATAATCAGGGGATTCGAAATTTCTTCATGCGACGGATTCTCGGACAAAACCTGCTGATCACCCTGATATCAAAAGGTTTATCATTTGTTGCCGCCTTTTACATCATTAAAATATTAAGCAAGGAAGATTATGCCCTCTATAATCAGGTTCTTATTCTGCTTACTTTTCTTCCGTATTTTGAAATAGCCGTTACCCGGGGTTTTTTTATTGAGTACCCGAAGAGTATTCATACCCGCGCTCCGGATGAAAGCACCAACCTGTTCACCCATTACACAGTATTCATTATTCTGATGTACCTGGTACTGGGAAGCTTTATCTTCATTGGAAATATCCCCGGCAGTTATGTATTCTGTACCGTTATTTTTCTGCAGTTTCTGCTGAGTAAATTCATTGAAGTACTCAACACCTATTACAACAGCCATTTGCGTATGCAGCAAATGCTGAATATCAAGTACATCACCGATATTATCACACCGGTTCTTACCATTGTATTGTTGTATCTTTATCCTTCGGCCTGGTGTGTGTTTCTTTCACAAACGCTCATTTACGGAAGTATTATTGCCTATATTTTTGTAAAAAACCATGTTCATATATTTCCCCTTCACATCGTGTGGAAGGGGTTTTACAAGGATATACGGTTTCTTATTATGGCCGGGTTTCTCATACATCTCACCGGGTGGCTGGATATTACATTGTTGAATTGCGATAAAATATTCATCACCCGATTTTACGATCCGGTAACCATTGCCAACTATTGCTTTGCCTGGAACACGGCGAACTTTATTTTTATTATCGGGGCGAGTATTGTAGGTCCGTATTCACAGTATCTGTTCCGGGAGCTTTCGCTGGGTGAATGGGAAAAAACACGTACACTGATTCGAAAAGTGAACCGTCAGTTGCTGGGCTTGCTGGCGGTATGCCTCCCGTTTTTTGCGCTACTGGTTTTCGGTAATGCTGCCTTTGCATTCATGGGTATTTATAAATACTACATCAATGCCATGAAGCTGAACCGGTGGTTACTAATCCTTGAAGTTGGATTGTTAGGTGCCGGAAGTATTAGCTTTTTTCTGTTAAAGCACTATAACCAACCCCTGATATTCTTTTCCGCATTTTACGTGCTCCTTCAATTAACGTTCCTTTCCTTTATAATAGTTAAAGTAACCAGGCATATTAGAAAGGCCATCAATGTTTAATTAAGGTTTGTACAAGGTCTTTAATCGCCTGTGTTAAATCGGTAATGGCATGAATCACATCCTTATCATTAACTATGTTGGTGATATTATAATTATTACCAACAACAGAATTTGGACAATTTTCTGCATTCACTCCAGGATTATTGAGTAATTCATCCAAAGAGATATTATAAAATTTAGCAAGAAGTATAAGTTTCTCAGGTGGCGGAATTAAATGTCCATTTTCATACTTACTATATGTAGGTTGTTCTACTGATAATAGGTCTTCAAGTTCTTTCGTTTGAACTCCCTTTGATAATCTAAGTTGTTTCAGTTTTTTACCAATATTCATAACAGGAATAAATTATTCCAATATGGAATAGTTTAAGCAAAGTTAGCATAATAAAATTGCTAAACAAAACACTTAACCAATTGATTATGAAGATAAAACAAATAATCCTATTCATTCTTTTACTAAGCATTACGAAGGTTGGAAGAACTCAATCAATTACCCTGCCCCCTTTGTATATTACTAATAATACCATTTGGAATTCAATCACACCAGCACCCGGATATAATGTTGATATTGTAGTAACCTGCAATAACAGTTTAACTATTGATGGGTTAACCATAGATTTTATAAATACTGCAATAATTGTACAACCCGGTGAACGCTTATACTTAAAAATACGATTCTACAAGGAGGTGTAGCTTTTACTTATAACCCATTGACTGGTACAATTAATTCAATAAACTCGAAATGGTATGGTATTAAGCTTTGGGGTAAGCTTATAATGGATCATGCAACAATTAGCAATGCCGATATTGGCCTTTGGATTCGTGATGATGCACTTTACATACCGGATAATACAGGACCATCACGGGATGGTTTTCCTACTGAGCCACCCTGCACTGTTCCCGCAACTAATGGAGCCAAAGTTGTTGCCAATTATTCCAAATTTATTGATAATGGAATGTGTGTTTATGATGATAATTATTATCGAACAACGGTTAATTTTAATTATTGCGATTTTTTAGCAATAAACCCAATAAGATCCAATGGAGCACTGTGGTTTACCAGCTTTTACCCGCTTGGTATTAATGGTGAAAACTGGCCACAGTATTTAATTCAAGGAACGGATTGTGGTAAATTGAACTTTACCGGCTGTGCGTTAAAAGGGCCTGCAAATCCACTTTTACCTAATAAACCAATGATTAGTGGTATGCACTATGAATATGATGCCAACATAGCATCCAAGGATATTATAATTACCACAGAAGATGTAAACACAGGTATTCCCGGTACTGTGAATCCGAATTGGAGAAATGGAAACTTCGAGAATTTATTAACCGGTATTGAAATTATAAATGAAGGAAGATTAACCCCCTACAGCCGAAACATTTCAGTAATAAGACAAGTGTTTTCAAATGTGGTTACCGGTTTTACATCCTATTGTGTAAAAGATATTAACTTACTTTGTAATTCATTTAATGCCATAAGCTTTGATTCTGCTTCCATGGATTCAATAGAATTTCATAATTTTGGTTTTAATCGCACCCAGCAAAGCGGAAGATACTTATATACCGGTTTAACACTGAAAGGAGGGTCGTGCTTTGCACTTATAAAAAACGGATACGGGTTTCATATTGATGGTAACACAATACTATGGCCTGAAAAGTTTACTTCAGCCTATAATAGTGACCGGTCGGATTTTAAATCCAAGGTAGAATTAAACGGAGGGTTTGGTATTATTATTTTCAACAATGAACTTATGAATACACCCAACAATACCATTACCGGCAATTTATTCTTTGCCACCAAAAAACCGGGTGAAGTAAATAAGTGCATTTGCGGAATTTCAATACTGGGTGACTATCAAAATTGCGCCATAACCTGCAATACATTTGAAGGATTAAAATTCGATTGGTTTTTATTTAGTACAGTTTTAATACCTGTGTTGCCGGCACCCAATCCACCTCCAGGTTCACCCATTGATATTGGAAGAAATTTAAATATACAGGGCGATTCCTTGGTGGGACTTAATAATACCTTTTCGGTACTCGATTCCAATGGGGTTTACATTTACGAACAAAATATATTTTGCAATTTCGAAGCTTATTTTAAATACTATGCTAAGGCAAATGCATTGCGCTCAAGAAAGGAACCTGTGGTACGATCGGAATGGATGAAAAACGATTTAATTAGAGGAAACACTTATTATTGGGAGTATTATAGATTGAATTTTAATCAGAAAATGTGCAACTATACGTTTTTCGATTTTCTTTTTAGTAATAGACACTTAACATTTGAATATTCAGATTATGACTCAACCACGAATACTTTTACTTATTATTTTTCTAATAATGAAAGGAAAACCTCGGCTGATGAAATAAATTGCACTTACAATTGCCAAAATAAAGTATTTATAAAAAGTGATAGTTTACAATACGAAGAATACCAACATTAAATATTTATGCCATGAAAAAAATAATTATTTTTCTTATTCTAATTTTAATTCAAAAACTGGTTTATACTCAATGGGAATATATTAATGACGGGGTTCCGCGTTTTAGCCCGGATTTAAAAATGGGTTTTGAAACCGGAGTGAAGCAAATAAATTCAAACTTATATGAATATTATTTATATAAAACTACGGATGCAGGAAAAACAAGCCAACTCGATTTGCATGATACCATTGCCTCATTATTTTCATTGGGGTATATTGTAAAAAACGATTCAAATATTTATTCTTCTTTACCATGGAATAACTTAATTGTTCATTTTAAGTATCCAAATTACAAACAAATGGATACCATAAACCTTTATACTATTGCTCGTAAAAACTGTGACCCCTGTCCTAATCCCCGTATAAATGGATATATTCCGATTTTTTTAAATGAAGACACAAGCATTATAATATTAGGAAGAACCTGGCTATCAACTACCAAGGGTACGCAAAAGTATTTTTATGCGGTGAATAACACCAATTTCGGGCCCATGTTGGGTGATTGGTATCTAAGTCCTGATAACCGGAAAGTAGTGTACGACGGGTACACCAATGCGGGGCGTAAAGTGTTTCGAAGCGAAAATTCAGGTATTACCTGGACAGATAGTTTTCCTGTGCCATCGTATTTGGGACTTATGCAGCATAAAAGCTATGATACCATTTTTGCGCAGGACCTGGACGGTGAAAAAATGTATAACAGTACTAACGGTGGCCGAGACTGGACATTTATGTTTGATATAAAAAAGGCCTATGGACTAAAATACAAGCAGGGCATGAAGTTTGCCAATTTTTACTTTTCGAATGTAAATAATGGTATTTTTTATTTTGCAGGAGATACTACCTTTCACCGCACGGTGAATGGAGGAAAAAACTGGAAAAGTCAAACTCTAAATCCACCATTGCAGTTTGCAAACGGTTTTCAGGATGAGATTATGGAGCTTCGTGTTATAAATGATACATTAATGTATTTTACTAGTTTGCAGTATAGCACCTACCGCACTGAAAACATGGGTGGCGCCGAGGACGGTGGAGTAGGCATTACCTACCGTCGTAAAGAAAATACAGGGTTAAATTTCAGCGTATTACCCAACCCGGCCAAAGATTTTATAACTGTATATTTAGATAAC
>JBGAVF010000134.1:0-8105 GCA_044228315.1 Bacteroidia bacterium
AACCCTTTATCCAGGAACAAAGCACCGATAAATGCTTCAAACGTGTTTCCGGGAAGGCTTTTCATCCGGTGCCGGTTATGTCCGAGTTTTTTATCGAAATTGATAAATTCTTCAATGCCGATTTTTACCGCCAGTGAATTAAGCTGTTCGCGGCTCACAATTTTACTTCTGAGCTGGGTAAGAAATCCTTCGTCTTTAAACGGGAACTTAAGGAACAGGGACTGAGCCACAATCAGATTCAGCACGGCATCGCCGAGGAACTCCAGGCGTTCGTTGCTGTTTTTTACATCGGTTCCTTCAATAAACTGGGATGCGGAGGAGTGGCGGAATGCCTGTTTGTAAAGCTGAATATTTTTCGGCCTGAGCCCCGTAATATGATAAATTTCCTGTTTTAATTTCTTTTCATTACCCGATAAAAGAAACAGGATTTTATTGATCATAAAAGGAATTGAGAAGGGTACCTATGCTGAGTATTTCTTAAATACCACGCTAGCATTGTGTCCGCCGAATCCAAAGCAGTTGCTGATGGCGTATTTCACATCACGATACTGCGCCTTGTTGAACGTGAGATTCAGTTTCGGGTCGATGGCAGGATCGTCGGTAAAATGGTTGATGGTAGGAGGAACGATATTTTTATAAACAGCGAGCACGGAAGCAAGCGCTTCCACAGCACCGGCACCTCCCAGCAGATGCCCGGTCATGGATTTTGTACTGCTGATATTGATGTTGTACATATGATCGCCGAAAACCTGCATGATGGCTTTCAGTTCAGCCACATCACCCAGCGGGGTAGATGTGCCGTGTACATTGATGTAATCCACATCGGCGGTGGTAATTCCCGAATCGCGCAGGGCTTCGTTCAGCACCAGCATTACGCCGAGTCCATCGGGATGGGGAGCGGTAAGATGGTAGGCATCGGCACTCATTCCGGCACCGGCTACTTCCGCATAAATTTTAGCACCGCGTGCTTTGGCATGCTCCAGTTCTTCCAGAATCAGCGCACCGGCACCTTCCCCCAGCACAAACCCGTCGCGGTCGAGGTCGAACGGACGGGAGGCGGTTTCAGGGCTGTCGTTACGTTCCGACAAAGCCTTCAGGGCATTAAAGCCCCCCACACCGGGTTCATTTACAGCCGCTTCCGAACCGCCGGTAACCATAAGGTCGGCTTTCCCGAGGCGGATGTAATTGAACGCGTCGATAATGGCATTGTTGGATGAGGCACAGGCCGATGTAGTAACATAGTTAGGCCCTCTGAAACCATGACGGATAGAGACATGACCGGCTGAAATATCACCGATCATCATGGGAATGAAGAACGGACTGAAACGGGGTGTACCGTCACCTTTGGCAAAATTCATCACCTCCGAATGGAAAGTGCCTAAACCGCCAATGCCGGTACCCCATATCACACCGATCTTATCCTTATCAATTTTAGGGTCATTCTCAAAACCTGAATCATTGATGGCATCTTCACATACGGCAATGGCGTATTGTGAAAAAAGGTCGAGCTTTCGCGCATCCTTTTTCTCCATGTATTTCAGTATATCAAAACCCTTCACCTCACAGGCAAAACGGGTTTTGAATTTCGAGCAGTCGAACTTGGTAATAGGGGCTGCACCGCTAACCCCAAGCTCAAGGTTCTTCCAGTACTCTTCTACGGAATTACCAATTGGTGTTAGGGCACCCAAACCTGTTATTACAACTCTCTTAAGCTGCATACAATAAAAATGAATAAATGAAAAAGGGTTGGAAAGCTAAGATTCCTCAAAAAAGACTTACTTATTTGGAAGCGCCCTCAATGTATTTGATAGCATCACCAACTGTAGCAATCTTTTCAGCCTGATCATCAGGAATTGCAATGTTAAATTCTTTCTCAAATTCCATGATTAACTCCACAGTATCTAATGAATCTGCTCCTAAATCATTGGTAAAACTAGCCTCCGGAGTTACTTCATTTTCCTCTACGCCTAATTTTTCAACAATAATGTTTTTTACTTTGGTTGCAATGTCTGACATGATGATATGATTATTATGGTTAAAGTGCAAATAACAACAATTTAAAAATATCAAACAAAAAAATTTTATTCCGTGAAAATGCGCTGAAAAACACTGTTACTTTGTATCCTGATGGCAAAAAAACAGAATGCACTTTCCGCATCCGAATCCGGCGAAGTAATAAACTGGGCCATTTTGTGTCATCTGTTGCCACATCAGCTGGCTTTTCATATCAATACGGCTTGCCAGTGGAAACTTTCCCGCCTGCGGAATCTGGCCCCGAATCCAAGAACAAAAACCGGCGGTTATGCCCTGTTCCGCTATACCGAGAATGAGATGACCCCTGAATTCTATCTCATTGCACTGAAACAAAACAAGAACAATCTGGTACCTGAACTAAGCAAATTCGATTACATCCTTCAAATCAGACTCCACGATGAAGACACCCGCTGGGAACCGGAAACCCTGATGCAAGGTGTTAAATCCATTGAACAGGTGCTGGGTGTGTTCGAAATGAATATGGAGCCCATTAAAGGGGCCGACGCGTTGTTCTTCGATGTTCAGCTCGACGCCCTGGAACTCAATTCCCCTGAAAAGAAACCCAAAAACAAACCCTGAAAGAATTATACGCTGAGCGCATGACAAGTAAAATACTATTGCAGCGGGGCAAAGGATACCGCGTAGAATCGGGTCACCCGTGGATCTATGGAAACGAAATTGATAAAACAGAAGGATCGCCGGTGGACGGAAGTATTGTGGATGTTTTCAATTTCAAACAGAAATTCATTGGACGCGGTTATTACAACAGCCGGTCGCAAATTACCGTTCGGCTGCTTACACGAAACTTTGCGGAGACAATAGACGACACTTTTTTTCTCAACAAAATAAAAGAAGCCAAGGCCCGGCGCGAAGAATGGGGTTACACCGAAAACTACCGTGTGGTATTCGGTGAATCGGATGGGTTGCCCTCGCTGGTCATCGACAAATTCGGTAAAATCATCGTATGGCAAATACTTACGCTGGGAATGGAACAATGGAAGCATGCCATTCAGGAAGCGATTATAACGCTGTTTCAACCTGAAGGGATTTACGAACGCAACGATGTGCCGGTGCGGGTGCTGGAAGGCCTCACAGAACGGAAAGGATTTGTGTCCGCCCCGTTCCCGGTAAAGTTTGTGATTAAAGAACCGGATGCCGTGAAGTTCTGGGTGGATGTAGAGAACGGCCAGAAAACCGGATTTTTTCTCGACCAGAAAGAGAACCGCATGTCAATTAAACCGTACGTGAAGGACCGAAATGTACTGGACTGCTTTTGTTACACCGGATCTTTCAGTATGTATGCGGCGGCGTATGGGGCAAAAAAAGTACTCGGACTCGATATCAGCGAAGATGCCGTGGAACGGGCCCGTGAAAATGCGTTACTGAATAACTTCACCCAATGCACCTTTGAAGCAAGAAACACGTTTGATGCATTGACGCAATACCACCGCAATCAGCAAAAATTTGACACCATCATTCTCGACCCTCCGGCCTTTACCAAAAGCCGCAATAATATTCAAAGCGCCCTTAAAGGGTACAAGGAAATAAACCTGAAGGCATTGAAGATTTTATCGAAAGGCGGGTACCTAATTACATGCACCTGTTCGCATTTTATTGAACCGGAGCTTTTCCGGGGCGTTATTGATGAGGCGGCTCAGGATGCAGGTATTCAGGTGCGCCAAATGGAGTACCGCATTCAAAGCAAAGACCATCCGTACATCTGGGGCATAGAAGAAACCCTGTATCTGAAATTTTACGTATTACAGGTGGTATAGCTTTTCAGCACCTGCATGTTTATACAACAGAAAAGGCCGGAAATCCGGCCTTTTCTTATAATTCTTTACAGCGTAACCTATTACCCGTTGCTTGCGGCCAGCAATTTGGCACGTTCCAGGTACTTATCAATATCGGCAGCCGTATTCGATTTCGGATAGTTCTTTTTGATGAGTTCGTAACAGTTCAGCGCTTTTTTATACTCTTTCAACTCTTCATACACGCCGGCAGCTTTTTTAAGATACACCGGTGACGTATAGTTATTTGAACTGTTGGAAGCCGCTTTTTCGTAATAAGACACCGCTTCTTTGTAGTTATCAGGACCTTTTTCCACGTAGGCATCGCCAATCAGACCAATGGCTATGGAGGCGGTGATTTCATCGCTGCCTGAATACTTCTTCAGGTAACTGATGGCCTCGTCGAATTTGCCTTTGCGTAAAGAAGCCACACCGGCATAATAACGAGCCAGACTTGCCTGTTCGGTGCCGCTGAATTCGTCAATGATCTCATCGGCACTTTTAATCGCCTTGGCAGGATCTGCATTCGGACGTCCGTTGAGCACAATATCAAATGAATCCTTATCAAACATGATCTGCAGTTTGAAAATTTCATTTTTTGCAGCATCGTTACGCTTGTCGATAAAGTAGCTGTATCCGTAAAAAGCAACTATCAGCAGAAGGATGGCTCCGCCGATATAAAACAACATACGGCTGTTTTTTTGTACAAACTCTTTGGCAGGCTCTACCCGGTCGATGAGTTCATCACCCAGATTTTCTACGTCGAATCCTTTTTTATGTTCAGTCATTGGAATTGTGATATATAATTTAAGTATGGGTCTTGGTTAATAATTATTCGGTAAACGGATAATTCGCTTCCGCGTAAACATCCGAAAACAATTCATGGTGTTCCGGATACGGTGAGTTTTCGGCAAACTCCACCGACTCCGCTACGATCTTTTCTATTTTAGCTTCCAGGGCATCAAACTCGGCTTCCGTCATCATTTTCATATCCGTGATGCGCTTCCGGGTAACTTCCAGCGGGTCTTTGCTCTTGTAAGCTTCCAGCTCTTCCTTTGTACGGTATTTTGCCGGGTCACTCATACTGTGTCCGCGGTAACGGTAGGTTCTGATTTCGAGAAATGAAGGACCTTCTCCGCTACGGGCCAGTTCTACAGCATTCGTCATGGCAGCATGAACGTTTTCACATTGCATGCCGTCTACCGGCTCGCTCGGCATGTCGTACGCCAGACCGATCTTATAAATATCGAGCATATTTGTAGTACGTTCCACGCTGGTGCCCATGGCATACCCGTTGTTTTCACACACAAATACCACCGGCAATTTCCACAACATGGCCATATTGAAGGTTTCATGAAGCGCCCCCTGACGTACCGCGCCGTCGCCCATATAACAGATACAAACCCGGTCGGTACCGTTGTATTTCTCTGCCATGGCAATGCCGGCACCCAGCGGTATCTGCCCTCCTACAATGCCGTGCCCTCCGAAAAACCGGTGCTCTTTGCTGAAGAGGTGCATGGATCCGCCTTTGCCTTTGCTGCATCCGGTCACCTTTCCATAGAGCTCAGCCATCAGGGCATTGGCGCTGATGCCGCAGGCAAGGGCATGCCCGTGGTCGCGATAGGCGGTGATTACCGCATCTTCTCCTTTGCGTATGGCCGACATGGTTCCTGCTATCACCGCTTCCTGCCCGTTATACAGGTGGCAGAAGCCTTTTATCTTCTGCTGTCCGTAGAGTTGAGCCGTCTTCTCCTCAAAGCGACGAATCAGCAGCATGAGCTCATACCAGTTGAGGTACATTTCCTTGCTGAATGATGAAGAAGTTTTAGCCATTTTTTTTACGAAAGTGTGCAAAAATAGTGATTCTTGACAGAAAAGAAAATTTGCCGGGTAAATATCTTCGAAAGCTCCGCCCATGGCTTATAGCAAGGCCGGGATGACGCACTGAAAAGAAGGTCTGCTGAAAAAGTAAGGGGATATTGTGCATTAATACGACTCAATGGCCTTGATCAGGTCCTTGAGGTACGATTGCTTTTTGGCTTCCCGGTTACGCCTGCCAAATTCGGTGAAATACTGATGTGCCTTTAAAAAGCCAACCTGAATTTTATTCCACTGTTGTTCATCCTGCACTTTGTTATAGAATTTCAGTTCTGAAAAAAGCGTGTCGCCGATCTCATAAAAATCATCGCGTCCCAGGTAATCGAGGTCGGCATCACAAATGATCTGCTCCAGCTTGGTTTTGGGAGTTTGCGGAATTTTGGTGGCCATGATCATACCACAAATGATCTCAATGTCAGAATTGGAGAACCCGTATTGTGGCAGGGTTTTGCGGGCCAGGTCGCAGCCGCTCTCTTCATGATTCTGGTAATCGATGGTAAACCCTGAGTCGTGATACAGTGAGGCCATTTTAAGCAAGGCCAGTTCGTGTTCACTATGAACGCCTTCCGCCTCCGCAATTTTTAATACCGCACTGAATACATCACGGGTATGATGCAATCCATGGTAAAACAAATGCCCTGGCAATTCATCTTCCAGCTTTCTCAGAATAAATTTCTCTGCAGAGGCGTAATTCATTAATTAATAATTTTAATTTTCAAACGTCTAAATCACTTATGCGAAATTCGCAATGGTCAGGCCATCTTTCATCCGCATTATATCGATCGGGTTAATACACATTACCGGTATCTGGGCATCGTTTGCAATAACTGCCTGCTCGGGAGTACCCATCACGAATTCGCTGATCCCTTTATCCAGAGTGGTCATTACCACAATGAGGTCGGCATGTACTATTTTGGCCAGGTTAATGGTTTCACGGCTGAAGCCACTGTTGTGTTTTCCGAGTTCATGTACTTCAAACTCCAGGTTGTTGTTTTTAAGAAAGCTCTTGGCATAGGCAATGTTGTTCTTCAGTGCTTTCGCAGTAAACTCATCACTTTCGTAATCGGCCAGAATGTGAAACTTGGAACCGAACAACTCTGCAATGTAAACTGCCCAGTCGAGTTTTTGTTTCGACTCTTTGGTGAAATCCATTGGCAACACAATATTCTTGTATCCTTCGGATTTTACCGGTGCGGTTTGTACCACCACATACGGCACATTGCTGTTTGTGATCACTTTCAATGCATAGCTGCCAATCAGTTTCTGAATTCCTTTGATACCGTGGGTCCCCATCACTACCAGCGACGCTTTCACAATATCAGCCACTTCACCTATTTTTTCCAGGTAGTCACCGGCAATAACGATGGTTTTGGTTTCCACGCCGTTATCGGCTGCATTTTTTGCGGCAATGGCGTTCAGTTTATCATCGGCCGACTTCTTTTCCTTATCCGTTTTAACGATATGGGTAAGGGTGATGTCTTTGCCAATCACTTTGGCAATTTTATTGGCGTGAAGTATCGCTGTATCAGCAACTTCCGTAAAGTCGTGAGGCACTAAAATCGTTTGGGTCTGGGCTAAATCTTTCATAACAATCGCGTCAGGATAAGGGTATTCTAAATTATATGATTTTTTCAAAAATAATGGATTTGGGGCATGAACACAAATTTTATTCAAACCTTAAAGCATTTAACATTCTTGCTTCCGTTACCTTTTTTTATTCATCATCTGTACCCTTATTCACTGCATTATATTACATCATCCTGTCATTTTAAATCGTGCCGGAAGTCTGTTACCGGGAATGTCCCCTGCGCTCAATCGGGAAGTTTGGTTAGTTTTGCCCCATGTGGCGCATCATCAAACATCTTCTTCTCAAAGAATTCATCCTTGAATGGAGGAACCGTTATGCACTCAATGGCATTGTGGTATATGCCATTTTAACGGTATTCACCATTTTTCTTGCTTTTAAAGAAGTGCAGCCTGTTACCTGGAACGCACTCTTCTGGATCATTCTCCTCTTTGCTTCTATCACTACCATTACTAAAAGTTTTGTGCAGGAAGCCCGGGGACGTCAGTTGTACTATTACAGCATTGCCTCACCGGTAGCCATCATACTTTCCAAAATCATTTACAATACCGGCCTCATGATCTTTGTATCCTTCATCAGCTACCTTTCGTTCAGCTGGTTCCTTGGCAATCCGGTACAAAATCAGGCCTATTTTATTGGCGCTCTTTTACTGAACAGTATATGCATGGCATCTGCTTTTACCTTACTTTCAGCACTTGCATCAAAAACCAACAGCGGGTCGTTACTCATGCCGGTTCTCAGTATCCCCATTATATTTCCATGTATTATGGTGCTGATACGCTTAAGCAAAGGAGCTGTAGATGGTATGGACAGTGCAA
>JBGAVF010000135.1:0-8058 GCA_044228315.1 Bacteroidia bacterium
ATGCCGGCTCATTTGTATACGACTCTACCGGTGCCTATGTGTTTACTCCGGCTCCCGGCTTTAAAGGATATAGTACCATTCATTATCTCTCGTGTGACAATCAGGCTATGCCGGGGTGTGAAATCTCAACGCTTATTATTCATGTTACCGACAGCGGATACAGTGCAGGTTCGGATGTGGTGCCGCTTACCGATAACTACATGACCATGATGAACACCACCCTTACCGGTAATGTAAAAGGAAACGACAAGGACCATCAGGGCCATGTGATCACCGTACAGAAAGTGTACAACCAGGGGCTGAATAAACCTGCGGCAGGCCCTTCTACCATAACCATTGTGCGCGGAAAGAACCTTAACAACAACTTCGCGGATACTGCCTATACCTATAACGCAGGTACACTGCAGCTGAATTTCGATGGCTCATTCACCTATGTTCCGGCTGCCGGCTTCATTGGTACCCTCAACGTGCCTTACGAGGTTTGTTCATTCGATAACAACAACGTGAAACTCACCTGTAAGGTAGCCTACCTGCGTATCAATGTGGATACAAACCTCAACGGCAATGCGAACGACAAACCGAGTGCTGCCGATGATGTGGCCTTCAGCGTGAAGAACAAAGCCCTGAACGGATACCTTGGCGGGAACGACAAAGATATTAACGGCGACACCCTTCGCTTTAAAACAACCCTGGTGAAAGCACCTTCAAAAGGCAGCGTGGTACTTAATAAATACGGTTATTTCACCTATACACCTAACCTCAACTTTATTGGCAGTGATCAGTTCATTTATCAGGTATGCGATACCTTATCGGCGTTTGCTCCCCAGAACCAGTGCGTGAATGCAACGGCCTACCTGCTGGTATTCGACACGGTGATCAATACGCCGGTAACCCTTCTCAACTTTTATGGCCTCAATAAAAAAGATCACACCCAGCTGATTTGGGTAACCGGTTCGGAACAAAACAACGACCGCTTTGAAGTGGAGAAACGTATTGCGTCAAGATCGGCACCGTGAAAGGAAATGGCACTACGCAAGCCATGAACAATTATACGCTGAATGATATGAACCCGTTCATCGGCGATAATTTCTACCGCCTGAAACAAATTGATTATAACGGGAAATTCATTTATTCGGATGTGATCAATGTTCCGTTCAAAGGCACTGTGTATAATATTTTAGTACAACCCAATCCGGCCACGAACGCGATCAATGTTTCCTTTACTACCGATCTTCCTTCACAACATATTACCATCACTATGTTCGATCTTACCGGCAAGCAACTGATGGAAGAAGAAACCACCTCGCACAGCGGTGTGAATTCTACCCGTATCGACCTGCAGGGACTCGCCAGCGGTATTTACCTCTTGCAATTGAATACTCCTGATGGAACCAAATCGGTAAAGGTGGTTAAAAACTAATTCCTGTATATAATAAAGAAGAGCCGGTTGGGTATTTCTCAACCGGCTTTTTTATTGAAACAGATGTGGAACGGCAAAACGCCGGTCACGCAGAAAGGCTGGGTCGGTAAGGGTTTCAGTACGGCGCCCCGCGCTTCCGGTTAGTTTATTAACGCACCTTTATGATCTTCTCGGTCATCATCAGGTTTCCTCCCTGCATTCTCAGGAAATAAACACCTTTGGGATAGGTGCTGATATCAATAGTATACAGGAACCCCGGATGCATATCGTCTATTGCCTGCATCTGTTGTCCTTTGCTGTTGTACAGGCTCCCGGTAATATTATTCATGCTTTCATTGGCCAGCTGAATGTATACCGCATCGGTGGCCGGATTGGGTGATACGCTGTATTTAATTTCAAGAATTTCCTGCAAACCGGAGGCGTTGCCGTTGTACACCGTAGTGTTGCCCGGAATGGAATTATGAGAACCTGTTGGACCGGTATTACCGGCTTGCACGGTTCCGTAATAGGTAGTACCGATCACAAACGGATACACAGGATTCAGGCTGGCATCAATGGTTACAAAATACGCATAGGTTCCTGAGGGGTATTCAGGTGTTACACAAAAACGGCCGTTGTGAATATCGAGATCGCCGGCTCCGGCTGTGTACACATAGTCTTCGCACATGCTTCCCAATGGGTAGCTGGTATTCACCGGTGGACCGGCATTACGCGTGGTTGCGGTGGAAAGCACAAAACTGCTTTTCATGCGTTTAATGGCTCCGGTTCCGTTAGTGTTGGTATAGCCGTAGGCTCCGTACACCGGAAATCCGTCGAAGGCATAGCCTATGATGGGGGAGTGGTGGGTGCTGTCGGCGGCATTGTACAAGCATTTCGGATTCACATGGTTGTGGTACACACCACCGGGAGCAGGGTGACCCAGGCAGTTGTCGAAACTTACTCCTTCAAAATAAAGTGCATTCCGGTTCCATCCGTTGTTGGTACTTCCCATGGTGAAGGCACTGGTGGTATTGTTCCAGTATTGTCCGTCTTTGGGATTAAAGATTGCCACCCCGTTGCTCCACATGCCAATATTTCCCAACGGCGGGTATACGGCGGTACCGGTGTTTTGTGCCGGGGTACGGGTGAATTTCGTTACAAAATTCTGGTTGCTGGGTGTATTGGGGTTATTGCTCCACGGGCCAATGGAATACGACGGAATGCAGCTGCTGCTCACGTATACATCGGTGGTTGTGTATTGCACCACCTGCACGTTGCTGGGCAGGTTATTGTATCCGGTAGCTCCGTTGGTGTTTCGTATCCAGGAGGTGATCACCGGCTCGGTGACCTGGGCGAAAACAGCGAAAGTGAAAAAGGTGATGCATAGCAGAATAAGGGATCGTTTCATGAATGTGGGGTGTTTGTAATAGTGAGTATAGTAGTAGTGTATCTTTTACGGTCGGGATGGGGGAGGCCCCTTTTTGGGCTGCAGACGACGCAGCACCTCCTGAATGATATCATCAAATTTCTTTTGCTGTTCGGGTGTGCACATTTCCCGCACTTCCCTGAAATGGCGGAAGGTGATGAGGTCGATCTGTTTTTCGTTTTCGCTGATGCGAGTGGAAATGGAATCAACGGAAGCATCTTCCGGCTGGCTTAGGCGGTTGAACAATTGCTGGTGCAATTCGTGGTTGATACGGTGCAGGGAGTCAACGGAAGTATGATGTGCTTCTTTCATAACATCAAAACGGGCCGATTGTTCAGGTGTAAATTGTAATTCATGCGTAATGAATTGACCCACGCTGGACCCTCCGCCTCTTTCACCCCGTTGCATCCAGAGAAAGAGAAGGGTGCCGATATTGAGCAATACCAGTACACCAATGGCAATGATGAGTAATCGTTTGGTTGTCATATTCAGTAGGGTACGGTAAGTTGCTCCTGAAAATATTCATGCAGTATACTGCCGGTGCCTGTGTTATGAGCATTACGGCCCGAGAATGTCCAGCTCATGATATTGGCCGTGATAAGAAACAAAAGGGTAAGACCTGTGGCCCATACCCAGGATTTCCGCACCACCTCCCGGGTATCGGGCTTTTGCAGGCGTGCCATGATCCGTGTATACAGAAACGGATTCACTTCCACCGGTTGCAGGTGGTCGATGCTTTGAAGCACTTCATCCAGCGGGGGATGCTTCGGGGTGTTCATTTCAGGGTTAGATGACATATTGTTCGTTTACTTGCGGTCAGGTTTTGTTTTTTTCATAGTATGAGCTCAGGGTTTTACGCAGGTTTTGCCGGGCCCTGAAAATGAGTGACTCCACCGAGCCAATGCTTACCTGCATCACTGCACTGATCTCGGCATACGAGAGGTGTTCGACATTGTGCAGCACGAAGGCGGTTCGTTGCTTCTCGGGAAGTTTTTCCATGGCTTTGAATAAGAGGGCGGCTTTTTCCTTGTTCTCAAGCAGCACGCCAGGATGGTTGAAATGTCCCTTGTCGGCTTGTGGATGAATGCCTTCGTCGGTAAACAGTGATTGTACAAAGGCAAATCGTTTTTTCCGTTTCAGGTTTCGTATAAGTTCCAGAGCCTTGGTGGTGCAGATACGGTAGATCCAGGTGCTGAGGGCCGCCTCACCGTGAAAGGTATGAATGGACTGATAGATCTGTACAAAAACTTCCTGGGTGATATCTTCCGCGTCTTCGGCATTGGGTAAAAACCCCAGCACAATATTGAACACGCGTTTTCCGTGCAGATCAACCAACGCACGAAAGGCGGATTCGTCCTTGTTCAGAAGTCCGTTGAGCAGTTCTTGTTCGTTCACGCAGGCGTTGATTGCTGGGAAGGCTTTGGAAAAGCGTGTTTATCCGGCATCCTCGTTCAATGTCGTAAATTTTAAAATGGCTTCGTTCAATTGTTGCGTGCAGTTACGAAGCAGGGTGTTCGATTCCTCGAAGAGCTTCAGGGCTTCATCCAGGGGCAGTTGCCCGTCTTCGAGCAGGGAAGCAATTTCCTGAATTCGCTGCATGTCTTTTTCAAAGCCGGTGCTGGTATTTTTCTTTGCCATAATGGGTTTATTGAATGGTTGATTTCAGGGTGCCGTCGGCAAAACGGGTTTCAATGGTTTCGCCCGGTTGAAGCTCTTTGCTGCTGTTGATTCTGACCCCGTTGCGGGTAGTGAGAGTAAATCCTTTCTGCAAAGGCATGAGCGGATGGGCATGTGCCAGGGTGAGTTGCAGCATTTCAAGCCTGTGCTGTTTCTTCTCCAGGTTACTCTTCATGGATGCCGAGATATCCGATTTAAATCGGTCGAGAGTTTCGGCATAGTACCCGAAGTACTGTTGCATGGTTTTTTGAAAATGACCACGCATGGCCTGAAGCCGGAAAAGCAATTCCTGCCGGTCGGGCACCGAAAGTTCGGCAGCGGCCGTGGGAGTAGGGGCCCGCATGTCGGCCACAAAATCGCAGAGGGTAAGGTCGGTTTCATGCCCTATGGCCGATATCACCGGTTTCTTCATGGCATAAATGAAGCGCACCAGTTTCTCATCATTAAAGCACCACAGGTCTTCCATGCTTCCTCCGCCACGGGCGATGAGAATGGTGTCCACATCACTCATGGTGTCGAGTTTTTTCAGCGCGTGTATGATATCGTCGGCTGCATTTTCGCCTTGCATGCGTGCCGGCGACAAGCGCACCTCCACCAACGGATAACGCCGGGTAATGGTGGTTTGTATGTCCTGTATTACTGCACCGGTAGGAGAGGATACCACACCAATAACCCGGGGGAACTGGGGTATCTCTTTTTTATGGGATGCATCGAAGAGTCCTTCCTGCAACAGGCGGTCTTTAAGTATGGCAAACTGCTGATACAGGTCGCCCAAACCTTGTTTGTGGATCTGGGTTACTTTCAGCTGATAGGTTCCCTGTGGGGGATACAGATCCAGGCTTCCGTGTACCAGCACGGTATCGCCGGTTTTGAATTTTCCTGTTTCGGGAGCATACCCGTAGAATTTGAATTTCACACATTTGATGGTGGCCCCTTCATCCTTTAAGGTAAAATACTGGTGTCCGGATGAGTGCAGTGTGTAATTCGATATTTCGCCTTTCAGCCAAACACCCTGAAGTATCTCATCATCCTCGATCAGCGACTTAATATGCGAGGTGATTTCACTTACCGTAAATACATCTATCATAAAACAAAGGAAAGGAAAAATGGGGAATGCAGAACAGGCTTTTCGTATTGCTTTCGGAGAAACCCTGTCTTCTCAGGGAAAGGAGAGGAATGCGTATTCGTTATATAAACAGGCCTCAAATGATTTATGTCTTCTCAATTCAAAGAGACCTTATCAGGCCCGAGGGTTTTACTTACATGACAACAGTCGGTTACAATGGTGAATTCAACAGATTTCAGCAATGTGCCGTTCTTTCGCACGTGTAACATCACCTTTTGGGTTGCATTGAATTTGAGGGTTGGCAGGCTGGCATCATCCACCACCACAAAACTGCTGTCGGGGAATGCACCGGGCCCCGATTGCTCATGAAGTACCGCTCCGGTAGCTACCAGCACCGTTTGGGTGGTGATGCCTGAAAGGGATGGGTTCAGCGAATCGGTCAGGGTACAGTTTACAGATGCAAAAAGCGTGGTACACATAACCTTGCTGCAATCTTATTCTTGTGTGCGCCAGCTATACGTAAAGCAGTGCAATGGTGAAAAAATATACCTCATGGGTGATGATTATAAAAAACAAAGGTAATGGTTTTGGCAGGATATTTGATTGCAAGGATCACACAATCCCCCGGGTTTATTTAGTATGCAACCGCTATCGGGAATACGTAAATGTGGTCACCGAGCTTTTTTTACGGGTGTCGTAATCGTAGTTGGTAACCGAAAGCAGACGGCCCTGCAGGTCGGTAACCACATACTGGTATTTATGGCAGTCGATGCAACGGGGTCTTTTATATTGATTCACCCGTTTGTTGTGATTGGCACCGCACGATGTGATCACCACCGTATTTTTCTTGAACAGCGTGTCGTACCGTCCGTAACCAACGCCGTTGTATTCAGTGAAATTTTTGTAATGCTGATTACTCCACAGTTCCTTCCGGTGCTTCGAATTTACCCAGCGGTAGGTGTGGTGGTCAATCTCCGCCGAGTCGTGTCCGTACGTGATGTTTTCCGACATCTGGCTGATTTCTGAATAGGGTGAATAGCCGAACCCTGAAAATTGCCCGTTCTTATATTGTTTGTATCGGATCTGATTGAAATGCTCATCATACGTACGGTCGATGCCGTCGAAATGGAGGCTGTCATAATCCTTGTACGATCTGTACTGGGTTTCATACTCCCGGTCTCCATCGTACATTTTACGGGTGTATTGGCAGGTAATGCTTCCCCGGTCGTTGGTTACAATGCGTATAGCCGAGGCTTTGCCCTCAGCGTTATACTCGTAGGTGTATTGTTTGGTAATTTGCTTTTGTCCGCTTTGGGTATGCACATCGCGCACCGGCAGGTGATAGGCATTATAATACACGGTATCATCATATTCTATTGTATCCCGTTCATCGGCATACATGCTGTGGGTTATTTCTGTGGTATCGGTAAAAACCGTTTGTGCGGTATACCGGGCATTGCAGGAGGTGATTACCGGTGCTGGTGGTGTATCTACCTGCCACAGGTTTTGGTAAAACGACGGATAGTTTATAGCCGGTGGTTTCGGGATACACTCGTTGTACGTTACCTCATATTTGGTTCGTTGTAATGGTTTGCCATCCGGCGAGTAATCGGTTTTTGTGATGGAGCTGTCGAACCAGTGCCGGCCCCGGTAGGTAATTTGCAGGCTGTAAACCTCTTTCTTGTTGCGGAAACGTGTTTCGAGCAGGTTGTCTTCCGCAATTGTATCGGCGGCATAGTCGAGGGTGCGCCTGATAACTGTACTGTCGGCCAACTGGCAGTATGCCATGCTACTGCAAAAAAGGAAAAGCAGTAAGCAGGGCAGAAAGAGAAATTCCCGGGGCATGGTGATGTGATACGGGGGGAGGGTATAGTATGTTACTACTCTAATTAATTGGCAAGGCCAAGTTCCTTTCTTTCTTTTTTACTTAGTTTTTTCCCAACCGTATTAAACCACCAATCAAGTCTGGGAGGAGAGCAACTTACAGTATTACTCTCTTCGCCATTTTCTTCTTCTATTAGTATTATCTTAAACGCACTGTCAATCTTAAATCGAATTTGATATTCGCTTAGTATACCACGGATATTCTTGATTTTAAAAGTATGTTTTATCGAAAATACTTCTGATCCTTTAATTTTTTCCAATGTTGATCCGTCATGGATGCTGTAAACATGATAATTCTGAAATTTCAAATTTACATACGATTTTGGATTGGCTGCATATTTTACAATGAAGTCGGAAATTACTTTCTGAACAATTAGTTGTTGTTCCTTGTCAAGTTTGTTTCGCGTAACTGATTTATACATCATGGCAGCTATTTCTTTTGCCGGCATAACTGGAAAGCTGTCTTTTCCCTGCTCATAAATTCGGACAACTCCTTCCGAATTCAGTATAGTAAGATGTTTTTCTTGAAGACTGTCTGGGTATTTCGTACAAATGCCTCCAAACGCATATAATTGAATAAGCGGGTTACTATGGTCAAATAAACTG
>JBGAVF010000136.1:0-8345 GCA_044228315.1 Bacteroidia bacterium
GTTCACACTTCTGCTTTTTATTTTTCTTTTTTACCTGCACCGCGAACGTTTCACCGTAAAGTGGCTGATGCCTGCTGCGGTAACCCTTCTCATTACAACGGCAGTGGTATGGCACCACAGCCTGTTCAGCCTCTGGATGTTTTTCATCTCTTTTCTGGTTATGTTGGGTTTTGTATTGCAGCCGGCCTTACGATCTACCGGTATAGCCCTGCTCACGGCCCTCAGTAATGTGGCGTATCCGCCTTTCGAGATCTTTTCGTGGGAGAAGAAAGGGGATGGGGTGGTAACCCGGCGCATGAAAACGTCACGATTGCTGGGTATCTCGCTGATCCCCCTGCTGGTGGCCCTCCTCTTCTTTATTATTTACCGTACGGCCAATCCGGTATTTGCCGATATAACCGATCATTTACTCACGCATATTGAGCATTGGATCACCCGCTTTTTCGAGACCATATCAGTAGCCCGCATCCTGTTCCTGATTCTGGGTCTGTTCATTATTTCAGGAATTTTATTTGTGCGCAGAAACAGAATTTTTAAAAAGGAGGAAAGCCAATACAGCGATCATATTCCCCGTGTCAGAAACCGTATTGCACGCAAATTCCTGAACATGGAATTCCGTCATGAATACATCAGCGGCATGGTGTTGCTGGTACTGGTAAATGCGATGTTATTGTTGCTCAACAGCATCGACATACGCTACATCTGGGTGAATTTCACCATACCCGAAGGTATTTCACTGAAGCAGATGGTGCATGAAGGCACGGAATGGCTCATTGCCAGCATTCTTATTTCACTGGTTGTACTGGCCTATCTCTTCCGCGCCAATCAGAATTTTTATTCGCGCAATATGCCGCTGAAGATACTGGCCTCACTATGGGTGGCGCAGAATATGCTGCTAACCGTATCGCTTATTTTGCGCAACAACCAGTATGTGGCCTGGCATGCACTGGCTTACAAACGACTGGGTCTGTATGCCTTTATTCTGCTGGTATTTGTAGGTCTGGTGACCATGCTGGTAAAGATCCACAAAGGCAAGTCACTGTTTTACCTGGTGCGCATCAACAGCCTGGTGGCGTATCTGTTCCTGGGTGCAGCCGCCCTCATCAACTGGGACGGTGTGATTGCTTCGTACAATATTCAGAATGTGAGAGGTTCGCAGGTGGATACCGACTTTCTGCTGAAGCTGTCTCCCAAAGTGTATCCGTACCTGTACGAGCATCTCGATAAAATAGACGGTTTGATTAAAGCCCACGAAGCAGGCGACCCGTTGCTTCGGTATGACAGCATTGAGTCATTTACCCGGTTTCTGGATGAAAAAAGCCGCCTTTTTCTGGCTTCCCGTGAGGAGGTTTCCTGGAGAAGTTATGCGGTGCTTGATGAACGGGCGAGACAATATCTGTTAACAATGCCACGGAAAACACCCTAACGGTGTTTGAGGGGGCCGTTTGGGTAAAAAATTCCGGTGGCGCCAAAAAACCGAAAAGCTTGAGGGGAAAGGATTTGAGCCTGCCCGGCCGGAGCCGGAAAAGATTTCGGGATAAAAAGGCGGGGCAGGATTTGGAGAAATAAAAATTTGTTGTATTTTCGCATCCCGTTTTTAAGAAAAAGATATGTTATACGTACAAATTAAAGAGTCTGAGCCACTAGACAAGGCTTTAAAGAAATTCAAGAAGAAATTCGAGAAAACCCAGGTGGTGAAGCAACTTCGTTCCCGTCAGGCTTTCACAAAAAAATGTGTTCGTCTGCGTGAGCAAAAGAAACGTGCCATTTACCGCGAGTCGTTAAAAGCCAATCCTGAGGCATAAGCCAAAAGGTTTGTAACCCGATACAACCCGTTTGAAGCCATTCAGACGGGTTTTTTTATTTCTGCCTGCCGCCTCTGAAAAGAAAAAGCCGCACCCCGATTACGGATGCGGCTTTTGTGTGGAATACGGGGGCCTGAACGTTAAAAGGTGTAGTTGAAACCCAGACCAAAGATCTCCTTCAGTTGCATTTTTACGGATGTCCCGGTGATGATCTCCTTGCCGGTTACGGGGTCCTTGCCGAAGTTTGGTGTAGGTTGTGTGTTGTCGTAGGCGATATCGAGCCCGAAGGTGGCACCGAAATATTTATTCAGTTTCCAGTTGATGAGGTTGCCCAGATAGAAGTTGTAGTTCTTAAGGACATAACCATAAAACACATCGAGTGAGGCGGTGTACATCAGGTCCTTCTTGATTTCTTTTTTATAATCGAGGCGGGCAAAGGCCCCCATATCGAAGGCGCTGGTTTTATTGCTGTCGACCCCAAACAGGGTAGTATGAATAAAACGATGATCAAGACGAAGCATCATCTTTGCGGTTGCCGGAGAAATGTAAGCTGAGAAGTCGGCATTGGGCTGGTACGTAAAACCCAGACCCAGCTTCACATCACCGGGCGAAAACAAAGCGGAACCAAGTGATTTGCCTCCGTCAGCCAGATAGGTGTACCCGTCGGTGAATTGCGATTTGATTTGTCCGGCCAGGGTATAGTACCAGTTCTTCGCGGCTTTTCGGTTGAGCGATGTTGTGTATACCCAGCGGTCGTCGGTTTTGCGTATGCCGTTGGTGGATGAGGTGCTTAACAAGCCATAGTGGGCAGCATCCAGATTGTTTTTATAAACCAGTTTCCTTTTTTCAGGTTGGCGGTAGCTTTGAAACCCAGGCTCAATCCCAGCGATTTACGGTCGCCACCCGAAAACCAGTTGGTGAGCGATGCCTGATTGAAGCTGGCATTAAAGGCAGCTCCTTTGGCCCAGCCTTCTTTCAGTTCGGTGCCCTTATCCTGCAGTTTGCTGACTTCCTGTGCGGTCTTTTTATCCACGATTTTCTGGGCCGAAGCCGTAAGCCCTGAAATGATACATGTAAATGTGATAATGGTATGGAGTGTTCTCATAATGATGGGTGTTAAATGGGCCTTTTTGAATTCCAAAATTATGCCAAAAAAGACGAAACCGAAATTTATTCTATATTTGCCTTCTCATCTGAATGGGGTGCCCGATTGCAGTAGCAATGGCTGAGATTATACCCAATGAACTTGAACAGGTAATGCTGTTTAAGGAAATCCCCGCTCCGGGGCTATATTCTCAGCCACCGGTATTCCTTCAGAAAACGTTTTTTTTAACACCGTTATCGACATGTACAGATTTACATTTTTCCTGTTGTCTCTTTTCATCACATGGTCAGCCAATGCCCAGTTTATGCTAAAAGGACTGGTGCTCTCATCGGGCGATTACAGCACAGTGGCCAACTGCTCTATAGTGCTTTCCGGTGAAAACGGAGTGATTGTGCAGAAAACATTCACCGACCGTAACGGATACTTCACACTTGCCAAAGTGGCCGCCGGCAATTATTCCCTGGCCGCGTATATGGCCGGTTATAAATCGGAAGTAAAGCAGATCAGTGTTACGCAAAACCGGTTGGATTTTATTTTTGAGCTGAAGCCTTTGCAAGTGGTAAGTGATGAGGTAGTGGTGGAAAGCATTCAGAATAAAAAACGCTACAGCAACACACATACCGATTTGTCGGCCAAAGAGATTCAGCGCTACAATTTTGCGCCCGACCTGCCGGTTATTCTCAACACCACGCCGGGAGCCGTTTCTACAAGTGATGCCGGAAACGGGATCGGTTACACGGGACTGCGTATTCGCGGGGTGGATGCCACACGCATCAATGTTACCATCAACGGGGTGCCGTACAACGATGCCGAAAGCCATGGTGTTTTCTGGGTCGATCTGCCCGACCTGGCAGCCAATACCCGAAGCATTCAGGTGCAACGGGGCGTAGGCACGTCCACCAACGGTTCTGCGGCTTTCGGTGCCAGCATCAACATACAAACATCGAAGGCGAGTGCCGATCCGTATGCACAATACACCACTGCCTACGGTTCATTCAATTCCTTCCGCAACAATATCATGTTCGGTACCGGATTGCTTAAAAGCCACTGGACCATGGAAGGCTCTCTCAGCAAGATCAGCAGCAACGGATACATCGACCGGGCCACAGGCAATCTTAAATCAGGATATGGTTCCATTACCCGTTACGGCGATAAAAGTTTACTGAAGTTCAATATTTTCTCGGGCACTGAAAAAACCTATCAGGCCTGGTACGGAGTTCCCGAAGATTCCCTGAAGACGAACCGCAGATACAATCCGTATACCTATAAGAACCAGACCGACAATTACACCCAGACGCATTATCAGCTGCTGTACACATACCAGATGTCGCAAAAGCTTACATTGAATACTGTTGCCCATTATACCAAAGGCAAAGGCTACTATGAGAATTATGAAGCCGGCATGCCTTTTTCAGCGTACGGGTTGCCCCCCTTTTTACTGAAAGACAGTACCTACCTTTCGGGGAGCGATTTCATAACTCAGAAATGGCTTTCCAATGATTTTTACGGACTCATCGCCTCGGCTGTTTACAAGGAAAAGGATTATGAAGCCCAGGCCGGTGCGTCATACAATACGTATAGCGGCTTGCATTACAATGATGTGATCTGGTCGGGGGCATGGACGGCCCCGTTGCCAAACGGAACCTTCGAGCCGTATCGTTATTTCAACGACAAAGCCCCCAAGCACGACGGTACCGTTTATGGCAAAGTGTATTACAACCTGAGACCCGATCTGCAGGTGTTCGGCGACCTGCAACTGCGCAGCCTTCAATACAATTACAATACACCTTCTGCCACCGGCCTGCAGCCGTTCACCAAAAATTATTTCTTCTTCAATCCGAAAGCCGGAGCCAATCTGTTATTGAAAGACAGTGCCGGAATTGTATTCACCTACGGACGTTCCTCGCATGAGCCTACCCGCGATGAATTTGTGCAATCCACCCTCAACTCACTGCCCAGTGCCGAGCACCTGAATGATTTTGAACTGGCCTGGACAAAATACGTAAAAGACTGGCACATTACTGTGAATGCCTACCTCATGCAATACCGCAACCAGCTGGTGCTGACCGGTAAACTCAATGATGTAGGAAACCCGGTACGTGAGAACGTGAAAAGCAGCAGCCGCAAAGGACTGGAGCTGATGGTGAAACACCGGTTTACCAATGCCCTTTCCTGGAACTTCAATGTGAGTTATAGCTCGTCGCGTATTAAAAACTACAATGAATACGTGTACAATTACACGTACGATACAGCTTCTGTTTTCAAATACAAACGCACGCCCATCTCTTTCTCTCCATCACTGGTGGCAGGATCTTCACTGGTATATCTTTTCTCCAAACAATTTGAAGCCGAGTTGCTGAGCAAATATGTAAGCAAGCAATACCTCGACAATACCGGAAGTGAATCGCGCATGCTGAATGCCTATTTTGTGAACGACCTGTTTCTGCGTTACCATTTTGCATCACAAACCCTGTTTGACGATCTGTTTGTGAGCGCGGCCGTGTATAACGTATTCAACACATTATACGAGAACAACGGAGCCAGCTACAGCAATATGGTAAGCGGGGTTCGTACGTACAGCAATTATTATTTCCCTCAGGCACCGCAGCATTTTATGCTGATGCTTACGGCCCGATTCTGATAGCGCTCCTGGTTTCTGTAATAACTATACCACTGCCGGATTTTTCGCGAGGAGGATACAGATTGCCAAAAAAAAGTAACTTTGAGGCAAACAACCGTAAGCCAATACCATGAAAAAGAATGTACTCTCGTTATTGTTCCTTTTTTTATCACTTGCACTGAGTGCTCAAAAGGGAATTTTTTTCTGGACCGATACCTCAACCGCATATATTAATCACCGGATCGTAAACATCATTCAGAACGGCAACAGCCTGTATGCTCTGAGTAAGTCGCAGGATGCCGAATTTCAGAATCCGCACCCTTCTTTCTCTCGCATTACCCTGCAGGGCAAGGTGCAGAACTTTTCCGTGTATCCTTCGGTGGCCGATTTGTACGACCTGAATGCACAGGTGATGCAACCCGACGGGAAGATCCGGATTTATGGCACCACCTTAAGTAACAATAAATTCTCTCCGTTTATCAATTCGGTAACTCCGGAAGGCGAGATGGCCAATACCACCTTTGTGATGGTTTCGGTTCCCCATTTTACCGGCGATGCCAAACAGATATCAAAGGATGAATGTGTATGGGTGAAATCAATACGGGGCTCTGCTACGAATATCTACAATGCCTTCGTATACCGCATCAACATGGCGAACAACGACATGCAAACCTGGCGTTGTCCCATCAAATCAGATTTTAATGAGGAATCGTCGAAGCTGATCGTATTGCCCGATACTTCGGTATTGTTACTGTGTAAACGTTATGCCGATGAAACCTTCCTCAGCTGGACCTCGGTGATCTATAAGATCGACCCGAAAGGACAATTATTGTGGACGAAAGAGCTCGGTGACTTTACTGACTTCGAAAGTCATTCTATTTGCAGCAACGGAGGTTCCATTTACTATACCAACTGCCAGGGCAATGAAAAGACCGGTATCAGCGCCAGCAATATTGTAGAACTCGACCAGAACGGAGAACTGATTCGTCGCATACCGCTGGATAATATCAATGCCACCGGCGCCATTGTATTGAGTAACGGCAAGCTCCTGGTGTACGGGGGCCGTTATACCATGAGCGGACGTTTATTCATTAAGAAAGCCCGCGTGATGCTTTTCGACAATAAACTTACACTGATCAAAGAACGAGAGATGGGGGCCCTCGACCGTCCCGACAGCGAACTGCCCGGGCTGGGAGCATCACAGAACCCAACCTCTTCCGACTTTTTGTGCGGCGTGCAATTGGCGGATAAACGTATTGCTATCGGAGGCCGTGTGTATATGCCGTTGCACCACCAAGGCACCATGGATATGATCCTCTCACAGAAAGCAAACCGGAACCTCCTGATCTTGTGCGACGAGAACGGGGAATGGTAAAACCGCTTTCATGAAAGCACCATTACTCACCTTCCTTTCATGGCTTTTCATCCTGACCCTTCAGGCCCAGGATGCGGAACTGGTTTTGCCATCCGGACACCAGCGGGCGCTTACTACCGCTATCTGCAGCAAAGACGCAAAGATGGTGATCACCGCCTCGGCCGACCATTCGGTGAGTATCTGGGATCTCAACACAAGCCGTGAATTGCGAAAGCTGAAATGGCATACCGAAAGTGTGACCACCGTGGCCCTCTCGGTTAATAATAAATATCTTATTTCCGGCTCCGACGACGGGAAAGCCGTACTGTGGAACGTGAACACCGGCAAGGTATTGCAGATCATCTCACATGAATCGGAACCGATCACCCATGTACGCATCGCACCACGGATCAACTTTTTTGTAACAGCCACCTACAGCGAATTCGATCATGCTTCGTACGTTCGTTTTTTCGGGTTGCCCAACTGCAACGAGGCCAGGAAATTTGAATGGAAAGATGAAAAAGTATGCGATGTACAGATCAACGAAGCAAAGCAAAACATTTATGTACTCACCCATACCGGAGTGTTGCATGCCATTGGCGGCAATACCATGGAAGATGTGAAAACGGAATTTCCCGTTAAAGCCACCCTTGCCGTGCTGAGTGAAGATGCATCACTTACCGGTTTCTATGTAGCCGAAACGCAGGAGGTTGTTGTTTACAGAACAGATGCACCGGGAAGGGAAGTAGCCCGTATAAAAACCGGTGGTGTGAACAGCCTGCAATTTGCTCCCGGCTCGGAAAGTGTTTTCACTACCGACCCATCCGGCTCTATTCATCAGTGGGAAATTAAAAGCAGCCGGCTCATGCATACCATTGCGTCTGCTTCCGGTCCGATCCATAGTCTTCTCTTTTCGTCCGCCGGAAATTATTTCATCACCGCGGCTGAAAACCATACGGCCACCTTATGGGATGCTGCTACACTTGTACCTCTGCAGGTGTATGAAGGTCGTTCCATTCCGGTGAACGATGTGGCACTTCCGGCAAGCGGAAGCAGTATACTTTCCTTGTATGCCGACAGCACCCTGAGGCAATGGAAGATCGCCAGCCGTGTGAACCTGGAAGACCTGATACGATTGAATGCCGATGCCTCACAACTCGACATCGCTCCCGAAGGCGACCGCATGGTGGTGAGTGGAAGGCGGCAAACAAGTATGCTGGAACGATCGGGAAAGACCGTGGCCCATATCATTGACTCAGGCGGTAAGCTGGTGAATGTGGTGATGTCGCCCGATGAGAAATGGGTAGCGGCCCTGGATGCAACAGGGAACGTATACATTGGACAGGCGCCCGATTATTCTCTGCATGTGGAAGTGCTGTGGGTAAGTGATTTTCCCATCAGTACCACGCTCATGTTCACCCCGAAAAATCAGTTGCTTTATGCCGGACTGAAAACCATTTC
>JBGAVF010000137.1:0-7861 GCA_044228315.1 Bacteroidia bacterium
CTGCCTTCTTTTGTGGTTCCGTTCAAATTGTTCATTGTTTTTATCTTCTCCTGTACCACGTTGCTCATAGCCGGCATATTGCGCCGGTTCCGTTATTTCACCGAAACGGAAATTTATTTTATCAGTGTGCTTACTTTTTTTTACCCGGCCTATGCCCTGTGGCTGCATTTCATCATGCTGCCGTATTATATCTCTTTCCTTGCCTTTACCGGTGCCCTTTACCTGATACTACAATATGAAGAAGCAAAAGCAATAAAGAATCTGCCGTTCATCGTTTTGCTGATGCTGGTTGCCTTCAACATCCAATCTTTTATGGTGCTCCTTCTTGCCTTACTCGCCTTGCGCTATCTCCTTTCACCGGCGTTCCGCCGGGTATGCCGGAAAGAATGGGTGTTTTACGGGGCCCTTTTTGTACTCCCCTTTCTCTATTACGTCTTACTCGGCTATTTCTTCCCCCGTGAAGGCTTTTACCGGGAAGACGGGTATAATACGTTTGTACTGAACCCATTGATAGTAGGTACCGAAATGGCAAAAAGTATTTTCAACGGAAGCATCACCCCGTTGATGGCATTTGTAAAATATCTCATCTCCGATCCACTCTCATCCCTGGTATACCTGTTCGGCAGTTTCCTTCTTGTAATGCTGATCTACCGTCGTATACACAGCCCGGCATCCGCCCCCTTCGATGTGCGTGTTACCCTCGCTTTTAGTATACTGGCCTGTGCTGCGCTCCTGCCGTATGCACTGGTAGGCAAACACATTTCCACCCACGGGTATGAAACCCGGCATTCCCTGCTTTTTCATACCCCGTTTCTGATGGCCATTAGTATGCTATCACGTTTACTGAAACGGCATCAACGATGGGTATTGCCCGCTGTGCTGGGGTTTTCTGTTTTTATGTTTCTGAAGCAACAAATCCATTGGGAAAACCGTTATGCAAAGTATCAGGAAGTGGTATCTCAGCTAAAGTCGATGGGTGAAGAAAAGTTGGGCAACGTGGTGTTTTTCAATGAAGGGGTGAACTACTGGGATATGGACGAGTATCTGCGATTCTATGAATGCAATATGATGCTGATGGATGCCTTTGGCAACCAGAAACACCTGGGCATCAGTGACCTGCGTGAGCGACATGCAACCGCTTTGGTAGAGAAGTATGAACAGAAATATTTAAAATACCGTTCTGTGCTTTTCTTCAAGGATTATTTCCGACAGGAAAAGATCAGTGAAATCCGAATTGAAGAACGCCCCTGCGATGACTTCACGCTCTTTATTACAACCGTTCTCAATGCCGATGCTTCATGCCATATCAGGAAGGCGGTTACCGTAACCCTTCTCCCTTCGGAGTAGTGCCTGATTCTCCTTTGCAGGATCCCATGCAAAGCCGTATTTTTGACACTTAATCCCAATCCCGGTTTGACGACACGTTTCATTCTTTTCTTTTCCGTTGCGGTGCTACTGGTCTCCTGCAAAACCAAAAGTAAGGCAGGCAAAACCACTGCTTCGGATAACTACGCGAAAAGTATTGGTGAAAAAGCATTTGCTGAAGCATTTTACGAAGGCAACAAGCAGATGATCCTGGGAAATCACAACGAAGCCGTAAAGAAATTCAAAGAATGTGTTACACTGAACGACCGCAGTGCGGCAGCCTCCTACCTTCTGGCGAAAGAATACAACGCGCTGCGGCAATACGACATGTCGGTTGGCTATGCACGGGCCGCCGTAAAGCTCGACCCGGCGAATGTGTGGTACCGCAAGCTGCTGGCCGATAACCTTACACATACCGGAGGCAATGAAGAGGCCGGAAGCGTATATGAATACATCGGTGACAAATTCGAAACCTATGAAGCCGATTATTTTGATGCCGCCGGTCAGTACATGATCGCGAAAAAACCAAATGATGCCCTGCGCTGCCTTGATAAACTGGAAAAGAAAAAAGGGGTGAGTGAAGAAGTATCGTTCCGCAAGGAGGATATTTTTATTCGTGTGAACAACAAAGAAAAAGCCATTGCCGAAATTCAGAAACTGATACGTACCTATCCCCGCGAAACACGTTACCGTGTGGCACTGGCTGAGATACTTTATAATTTCAAGGAAGAAGAAAAAGCCATGGCCGAGCTTCAGGCCATACTTTCCACCGAGCCGGCTTCACCGGAAGCACATATGCTGCTGGCCAATATTTACAGAAGCAAGGGACAGTTCGAAAAATCATTCGAAGAACTTAAATTGGTTTTTAAGAATCCGGAGGCCGACACCAAACAGAAAATACAGGTGCTGAGCGGCTATATACCGCTTACGGGTATGAATCCTGCCATGCGCATGCAGGCACTGGAACTGACCGGCATACTGGTGCATACACATCCCGATGATGACGCATGCAACCTGATCGCCGGCGATGTGTACTATAATTGTGAAAAATTTAAAGAAGCCCGCGAGCAATACATCAAAGCAATTGAGAAAAACAAAGGGAACACGAACCTGTGGCAGAATTTAATACTCTGTGAAGACCAGCTGAAAATGTACACGGAAGCCAAGGCACACGCCGATGAAGCGGTGGAAGCGTTTCCCAACCAGCCCCAGTATTATTATTACAAAGCCTATTACGCCTACCGGCTGAAACAATATGCAGAGGCGGCCACTACAGCCAAAACCGGATACGATTTGGGCACGGATAATCCTACACTCACCATTCAATTGCTTACGGTGCTGGGAGATGCCAGCAATGCGTTGAAGAAGTATGCCGAAAGTGATGATGCCTATGAGAAGATACTGGCCCTGGATCCCAACAATTTTTTAACCCTGAATAACTACGCGTACTTTCTGGCCCTGCGCAACGAAAAGCTGGAACAGGCTGAAAGCATGTCGAAAAAATGCCTGGAGTTTGATGCGGTCAATGCCACCTATCTCGACACATATGCCTGGGTACTGTTCGCCCGTAAACGGTATGCCGAAGCCCGGGTTGCTGCCGAAAAGGCATTGGGTACACAACCCAACGACCCTACCTTGAATGAGCATCTGGGTGATATCTGCTACCGGCTGAACGATACGGCAAATGCATTAAAATACTGGCAGAAAGCCAGAGAGCACGGAGGAGACTCCGAAGCACTGAATAAGAAAATTCAGACAAAAAAACTGCCGGAATAATGAATCACTCCTTGCACACAGACCTTCGGGTATACTTTTTCGCCTGTTTGCTTATACTCACCTCCTGCAAGCACCATAAGCAAATACAGCAGGTTCGCGTGGAGAACAAACCCATTGTGACTCCAAAAACAGATTTCTCCCTGCTCGACAGTGTGAAGCAGCACGCGTTCACCTACAAAACACTCTCCGCTAAAATAAAAACCACGTATAAAGCACCCGATGGCAGTGAACTGGAACTTGCCATTACCCTGAGAAGCGTGTACGACTCTGCGATCTGGATGAGCATCAGCCCGGCACTCGGCATTGAAGCCGTGCGGGTATTGCTTACCCCCGATACCGTGAAGGTAATTGATAAACTGAACCGCCATTATGCTATTGAGCCATACTCCTACCTCAAACGGTTTTCAGAAGCCGATATCACATTCGGCACCATTCAGAATATTATTTCAGGGAATGCAGCGTTTATCAATGACAGCTTCCGCACCGACAGCATTACAAACTATTACTTTGGCAACTGCCGGCAGCGGAGTTTAACCCATGAGATGGCCATCACCAAAGCTTTTCGAATTTTCGCCAGCGTCATTGCCGATACGTTGAGCTCGGAAATGATATCCATTAAAAACAGCGATTTTACCTTTGTGGAATATGAATATTTCCCGTTCGATATCCGCATTGAAGCCTTTTCTAAGAATAAAACATCGTCCATTACTCTGAACTATTCCAACGTTGCCATCAATATTCCTGTGGAATTAAAGTTCAGTATTCCTCATACTTATACTAAATTCGAAAAGGAATGATGCGTCGTTTTTTCATACTGACCGCCCTGCTTATGCTTCTTGTGGAAGGATACGCTCAGACACGGGCCCAGCTTGAACAAAAGCGGAAACAAAAACAACAGGAGATAGAACAAACCAAGAAACATCTGCAGGAAAACAGCAGCAAACAAAAGAAGTCGCTGTATGAGCTGCAAACCCTGGGCCGGCAAATTCAGGTACGTCAGGAAATCATCAATTCCGCTGCCGGAGAGATCAATATGCTGAGCAATGAGATCGGGTATCTCGAAAACAATATTCAGAAACTGCAGGCCAGCCTCGATGCCATGAAAAAACAATATGCTGCCATGGTATATCAGGCATATAAGAACCGGAATCTGACCGACCAGATGGCTTTTATACTTTCAGCCAAAGATTTTAACAGCAGCTACCAGCACTTGAATTACCTGAAACAGATCAGTATATACAGTAAAAAGAAAGCCGATGAAATAACGGCTACTCAAAACCGTCTTTCACAGCGTATTGAAGAACTTACCGGCGTAAAACGCACCAAGGTAGAAGTGATGCAAACCAGTGAAACCCAGAAAAAGGAACTGGAGGTGGATAAAAAAGAAGAGGCAAAGATGCTGGCACAACTCAAAGGGAAAGAAGCCCAGCTGCGCAAAGACCTGAAAGCCAAAGAAGCCATTATTGCACAACTCGACAAAGCCATTGCCGCTGCCATTACCAAGGAAATTGAAGCTGCACGCAAACGGGCTGCGGAAGAAGCAAAAAAGAACGCCACCGCCAATACCAAAACCGATACAAAGGCCGATACAAAAAAAGAATCTTCATTCACCAACCGAAGCAACACCACCGCCGGACTGGCCCTCAGTGCCGATTTCGAGAAGAACAAAAACCGTTTACCCTGGCCCGTTGACAATGGTTATATCATTCGTCCGTTCGGTGTGCATCCCCACCCTTCCATTCCCAATGTACAAACACAGAACAACGGAGTGGATATCGCCACCAGCAAAGGTGCTGCAGCAAAATCCATTTTTAAGGGAGAAGTGAGAGCCGTATTTCCGGTTCCGGGTATGGGCACCGCCGTACTCATAAGCCATGGAAACTATTACAGTGTGTATTGCAGGTTGCAAAGTGTGAATGTGAGTGTTGGCCAGCAGGTAGTAGTTGGCACCCCTATTGGAGCCATCATGCTTAACGATGACGACGACAAAACAGAGATGCACCTCGAGATCTGGAAGAACACCGAAAAGCAGGATCCGGAACTCTGGTTACGATGATCCGTTTCTCGTAAACACAAGGTGTTATTTCACCGGCTGATTCGAAACCTTTTGTTGACTCGTAGCCGGCTGAAAGTCAAAAATAAATTCACTGCCGGGTTCATTATCACCGAATTCACCGTAACGCGGATCCGGATTCAGCCCTTCCATATTGGCACAAAGCATGCTGAAGGTAAGATAGCCACGGGTTACACCTGTATTGCGCAACCCTTCCAGCATGCGGGCTGCAAACGGTGAGTTATGGTTGGGAATACCATCCGGAACATATTTCTTTCCGCCACTGGTGATGTAACGCCGGGTTTTATATTCCCGCTTGCTTTCAATGTACTGGTACTTCGATATCTTGCTCGCCTTGTCGTCGCCCCGGTCGCTGCGTGCGATCCGCTGATCAAAGGTGCCACCGAAGCAAACATCCAGACACACAAAAATATGATTGCATTTGATGCTGTTGATCTTTTCCCGAAGGTCGGCATAGCTGAGATACTGGTTCTTGTTTTCATCATTCAGTTTCGCATCCTTACAAACAATGAAGCCTTCCTTCGTTTCTTCATCGTACACCCCGTGACCGGCAAAGAATATAAACAACTGATCGCTGTCGGTATATTGCTTACGGATATATTCACGCAGCTTGGATTTCATTTCATTGGCTGTGGCATTATACACCACTTCTACTTCAAAATTGTAATTGTTGCGCAGCTCACGGGCAATATCATCCACATCTTTTTTCGGGTTCACCAAATTACCCCATTCATCGTATGTATAGGTTGCAAACAAAAGGGCATAGTCTTTACGCGACAACTGCACTTTATTGGGGCTGGCTCCCGCTTCACCGGTATTGGAAGCCGGCAGCAACTCCGAGCCCCGGCTGTTGCTTACTGCTTTGTTGGCTATTCCGGCCGAAGCAGCCACGGCACCCATGGCGAAATCTTTACCGAAACTAAATGATTGTGTCTGCAGATAGTATCCTTCACGTCCCAGTTTTTTAAACATATAGGCATCGAGGCTTTTGGCTGTGATCACACCCTGCGCATTGGTGGCTTCGTGGAGGGCCGATAGCAACTCGTGTGTGAACAGGCTTTGCTTAAACGTGGCATCTTCAATGGAGAGCTGCACCGGACAAAGCAGAAACAGATCCAGTCCCGGCGCATCGAGATAATCGGTGGTAAGATACCGTGAAATAAAGGCGGATGCCGGAGCATCGAGGATAATACACTGGTGTGTGGCTTCGATTCGGCTAAACCAGGCGCTCAGCTGGCGGGAAGTTACTTTGGTATTGTTCGAACACTGTAGCTCAAAATCATTTTCTGTATTCTGTGCATTACCGCTGAAATAAAAAATAAACGTATCGCCGGGTTTCGACTGACGTGCCACTGTTTTAAACGCGTTTTCAATACTGTCTTTTGATGGTTGCTTATTCAGTACCCGGGCCCATACTTTTTTAAACATCCGCCCTGATATCCGTTGTAGGGAGTCGGCAACCGCACTGGCAGCACTTTCGGCATAACTCAGTTGCATATTATTGCCGGTATTCAATCCAATACTTAAAATGAACAAATTATTGCTGCGCGTTTCATCCGCAATTTTCTCTTTCAACGCTTCCGCTGCATTGTCGTATACTTTGCTCTGACCCGGATTATTCAGTGTACTGTAAAAGGTGGCGATCCGCTTCAGGTCATTCACTTCCGATTGGGCCACCTTTAATTCCCGGGCTATTTTTAGCGTCATCAGGTGATGTGCCAGGCAACTGTCGCGCTGGTTAAGATGCTCGTAACACCAGGCCGTCCAGGTATAGGCATTATGAATGCTGAGCCGGCGGGGTTGATACGCCGTACCTTCCTTCTGAATGTATAACAGGAATGAATCGAGGGCTTTGGCATACTGCTTCTCGTCGGCCAGAGCCTTCGCATTATCCCAGGTGGCATTATTCTCCAGCTTTATCTTGTACTTCGCCTCGTATTCACGCTCCATCCAGTCCATGATCTCACCCACTTCCTTACGCTTCCATCCTTTCATAAAAAACAACTCGAAATCTTTTTTAGGTCCTTCATAATATTCCTCAGTGGTGCTCAGCAGATCAAGGGTACGTATATAGCATCGTTTGGCTTCTTCGGTGTTTCCGTTGAGTAAAAAGGTATGCCCGTAATTCACCGTGTATACATATGAAAAACTGTCGAGTTCGTAGGCTTTTTTGCAATACCGAACAGCCTTCTCCATATCGCCCTGCAGAATACAATACCATCCCGCGTTGCCATACCCCGACGAGTAATCAGGATATTCCTTGATCACAACTTCAATATCACGAATGGCTGCCGGATACTCGGTGAGTTTGTATTGAGTGTTCGAACGGCCGATATAGGCACTGTAATAGGTTGGATTTTCCAGCAGTATTACATTCCACAGGTCGAGCGCTTTCTTGTACTCTTCTTTTGTGTTCAGCGTAGATGCCTTGTAATAGAGAAAGGCGCGTTCGGCTTCTTTGTTCTGTATCTCCTTTGAGATGTAAATAAATTTGTCGACCTGTTCAATAACCTCATCATATTTTTTTTGCTTGAACAACGGATCCAGGGCTGATGTATAGCTTTGAAGGGTGTCTCCAACCAGATAATACCGTGTTTCACTCAGGAATCGCGGCAGCTCTTCCATTCTGCATTTCATTATAAAATA